>CANEZP010000017.1 GCA_947444305.1 Pseudobdellovibrionaceae bacterium
ACGGTGGATCCGGTTTAATCGCACGACGTCGCCCAAAAAATCGATTTGGTAAAGAGTCGTGATTTGGGGATTCAACGCCGCAAGAAAAAGCCCGCGCTCGGCCCCGACGGCAATCGCAACCCCCGGGGCCGCGTGCCCGAACCGCTAGCGGCGGGCAAGCCTAGACTTTCAACTCGGGCGGCTTACGCTTAGAATGATCATTCATGCGTAATAAGACTTTGCTCACGAGCCTATTTCTAATTTCGATAATTCATTCGGCCGTCTACGCACAGGATAGAGCGGAGGACGTCGAAGGCACCGGCACGGATCAAGGCAATCCTTCGGCCCTCGCCCCCGCGCCAAAAAACACACTCGAAATGATCAAGTCCGCGGGCTTCGCGCGAAACGCGACCCCGCAGGTGCTGGTGAACGGCTGCACGAAAAGCAGCACGTTCCAAACCATCTACGGCAAACCTCCGGCACCCGGTTGCAACAAAAAGTTAAAAATGGGCGAACCTTTGTTGGGCGTGATGGAAAAAAGGTTTCCGCAATGCTTAAAGGTCGCCAGCGGCGTGACCGGTACCATCGAGAGCGGGCGAATCTTTCACTCGGGCGTTCAAGGAGATCCGGCTCACCAAAAAGGCGGATCACTCCATAATCTAGGTTTAGCGATCGACGCGAGCGCCATCGAGGTCGGCGGCACTCTTTACAACTACGCCGACAAATCCCCGGCCAGCGCCTCGTTCTTCAGTAAATTCCGCAAATGCTGGGGCAACGCCGTAAACGAAGAGCGCAAAGGATGTTTAAGAGATAGCAAAAGCGGCAACGCGCCCGGCACCGTCGGCGATGAAGACTCACGCCACAAATATCACCTGCATTTATCGGTACCTCTGTGCCCGGATAAAGCGCGGGCGCTCGGCATCAAGCGTGCGTTCATTGAAGCCGTCCTCGGCGCAGAAGCTTTCGCGAGCGAACCGGCTAGTAACGCGGAAGAAGATTCGGTTAAATCTGAACCGACCCGTTACCAGAGCATTAATCTAAAAAACGGTGCGATCGCACGCATCAAGCAAGAAGACACCGGTGGAGAACCGGTCAGCGTGAACGCCATAGTCGCGGTCGAGCTCAAATGCGCCGGTGAGGAAAGCTTCAAAGCGCTCTCGACTGAAATCGAAGTCTGCGCCTTCGATCTCGCGAAATACAAAGCAGACGCCAACGCTCTCGTTCTTCAATATAGAACCTCGGTTATGATCGACGGCGTTTTAGCTTGCCGGAAATCCGTCAAGAAAAGCATTCCCATCAGCTGCCCGCGGCGCTAAACGGATACCAAGGAGCAACATGGGCCATAAATTTGCCGATCTCGCCTTCACGGAAGCCGTCAAAGAAGTTCAAGCGCTCATGGGTAGCCGCAAAGCGTATGCACGTGCGGAAGCCGGTCCGGAAACCCACCACGAACTCACGGAGGATGAACACGATTTTCTTTCGGCAAGAGATTCGTTCTACATCGCGAGCGTTTCGGAAACCGGTTGGCCCTACGTGCAACATCGCGGCGGCCCGAAGGGATTCGTTAAGGCCCTTTCGGGAAACCGAATCGGCTTTCACGACTTCGGCGGCAACCGGCAGTACGTCACGGTCGGTAACTTAAAGAACAATCAGCGTGTGGCGCTTATCCTTGTCGACTATCCGAACCAAGCGCGCTTAAAGATCTTGGGCACGGTGCGTTTGATCGACGCGGCTTCTGATCCGAAGCTGATGCAAGAGTTAGAAAACAAAGAGTACGAAGCTAAGGTCGAGCGTGCGTTCATCATCCAAGTCGAAGCCTACGACTGGAATTGCCCGCAACACATCACGCCCCGATGGACATCGGATGAAATCGCGAAAGCGGTCTTACCTTTACAGGATAAAATAAAAAACCTTGAACAGGAACTGGCCGCCCTGCGCGAGAAGGTCTAAGGATTCTTGCGGGCCAATTCGAAAATGACGTCGACTTCCCCATCGGCTTCGCGAATTTTTGTTCGGGGCAGCGGGAAATGTTTTGGGCCGCATTTCTTCTCAAGTGTCTGCAGATCTTCTTGGAGCGTGCGGTAGTTAAAGATTGGATTGTTAGAGAGATGAGTGATCGCGAGAAGCTCCTTCTCGGTCAACGGCCATTCACCGGCGAAGCTGACCTTACCGACCCGAAAGCGCCGGCCTTCGTTTAGATTAAAAGTTATACGGAAGGTCCTTTCGCCGTCCGAAGAGGTGACGATCGGTGGCGCGATTTTGATCGCAACGTAACCTTCCGAGAGGTAGAAAAGGTTCAGCTTCTCGACTTCAACTTTAAGCTTGTCCTTAACTTGCTTTACAACAACAACATCACCTTCTTGAATGGCTAGCTGTTGCTTAAGCTGTTCCGAAGTAAACGCGTGGTTCGCGGTAAACGCAATCTCACCGATCGGACGCAGTTGCTCCGCCCGCGCGTTACCGGATTGGAATAAACATGTCGCCGTGGCGAACACAAAAATCAAAATTGAATTCGGCACCTAACCTCCTTGATTGATCAAGATTAGGCGCGGGCCGTTGAACTAAGATGAAAACAAAATTAAATCCGGCGCTTCCCCCAAGGCCAGGGAAGCGCCTTCAGTCCTCGCCCGTCAGATCTGCGAGGCAATCGCCTTGTTTGAGGTTGGCTAGTAATTCGTGATGATCGCCCGCTAAGTGCTGCTCGAACATTGCTAATAGGTCTTTGCGGGCGATGGTTGCGGTGTGTGAGAGATGCGCCGCCAAGGCTTCGAGCAAAGCCTTTTGCTCGCCTAGGACAGTCATGTTCTCGGCGTCGGCCGCGGCCAAAAGTTTTTCTTGATCGCAGGCGTCTTCGATTTGGAAATGCTCCTTCGTGTTGAAGGCCGTTGAACATTTGAGATCCGACGACTGCGAAATATGTGAGCCCATGCCCCAGTTCTGGACCATTCGTCCCGACAGTTCGGTCGCGTACTGAATATCGGGACCGACCGCCGAGGATACGTTGTCGGCGCCGTAAATTATCGATTCGGCCGCACGCCCCGCGAGCAGCGTTCTTAACTGCGACTCGTAATCTTTTTGACCGGGCAACGCGGGCCAAGCAAAGCGTGCGAAGCCGGTGGCGAGGGAGCTATCGGCTTTCGAATAAATAGCGGTGGGCAAACGCCTCAGCGCGAACGCACCTGAGATGACGGTTCCCGCCACGCGGTAAGCGATGCGCCGCTGGCGCTCGGAATACTCCACCTTGAGACGGTCGCCGGCGCGAAGTTCAACGGGAGTTTGGTAGTTGAACACCTCGCCGCCCGCTCCGGTCAAACCGGTCGCTAAAATTTTGGGACCATCGATCACGTCGACGAAAATTTTTGCGACCGGCTGATCCTTGGTGATGGCTTGAACGAGCCATTCGGACAGCCTCGCGGCCACGACTTCGCCTAAAGTCGATAGCACCGGTCGTGCGCCTTGTGATGGGATGACACCTTCGTCGTAAATCAAGTTTACGACCGCTTCGCTGAACTCAATTTTTGCGCCGACCTCTGCCTCGGCAAAATGGGCGAGGCGTTTCAGTTCATTGCGGATGAGGAGCCGGAAGCCTTCGCCCGAGAAGCTGGGGTAGATGACGTGGATATTACCTAAACGGGCTATCTGTTCTAAACGAAAACGTGCGGAGAGCGCACGTTTGATGTGCCCGAGTCGTACCGTCCGTGAGCTTTCGTAAAATTCGTCGGCCGACATCAGCGTAGGATCCATCTGCGAAACGTTACTGTAGGCTTCGTCCAAATTGCCGGAAACGAATATGAGTGAGCGCTTAAAATTTACCGGTTTTTCAAAAGGCATTTCGGCTTCGAAGCGAGGAAGAATCGAGGCGGCAAAAGCCGCGCGGTCTTTTTTCTTAACGTCGTTGCCTAATTTAAGTTGTAGTTCCTCATACGTCATCTTTGGGAACAAGAAACGATGCACGTTCCGCATCTCGGCGTCACCTAGGTAACCGTTCGAAGACATGATGCCCGTATTCTCAACGATGGATTTCAAACTTTGGAAAAGCTCTTTTTTGCCGATCGGGATCGGTACGATGCCGTCGCTGAGTAATTGGAAGATGGGGCGCAACCCAGGCCGGTCAATCTCGAAACCTTGTTCGTGAATTGTGCGGCCCGTGTGAAATTCGTCGAGATTCCAAACCATCGGCCGCCCGTCCATCGCCGAAAACCGGTAGACCGCCGCGAGCCCCGACGTGTTGCCGTCCCGCGAATTTCCCGAGACTTCGCCGATATCGACTTCGCCGTAAGCGTGTCTAAATTCGATCAGGTCAATCAAACGGCGGATCAAACTTGTTTTGCCTACGCCGGTCATTCCCCAAAGGTTGATGATGAGCGGCCGTTCCTGCGCTTCCGGCAAGAGGTACCAGGTTGAAATCGTGTCGATCACGCGATCTATCTGAGGATCGATGCCGACAAATTCTTCTTTGAGGATCCGTCGGGCGTTTTGAAGTTTCACTTGCTTGGCCGCGAGTTCCGACGATCGGCCGGTCCGAGGCGAGAGCGGTTTCGGCACCCAATTCCAGATGGCGTGAGCCGGGAGATTTGTAAAAATCGTGGTCAGCACCATGGTCCAACAGATCAGACTTGCCTTGCGCATTTTGCCTCGCTTTGGTTAAGCGTTAGCAATGCCCAAGGGGCACGGAGACTGTCGAGGGAATAGATTGCACTCGCGCGATACTAGCGCAGCGCGCGGCGCTCCCGCCGCGATTAATTCGAGATAAAATAATTCGGTACGGGAATAAATCCACCGTTCGCATCGCACGATCCCGTTGGATTGTAAGGCCGGATCATCATGCGCAATGCAATCTCGTGGGCGGGTCCTTGAAAATATTGAAGACTTAGATCTCGTTTTTCATCGACGTTTAGGTTGATGCCGCCCGTTTGGCATTTCCACTGCGGCGAGTGGTAGCCATCGGCATTGAGCACCTCTTGCCCGTCGATTTTTAAAATGGCGCCGTCATCGATGAAGAACGCAAATTGGTAGAGGCCCGCGGCGTAAGGCGGCCGGAGCGTAAAGTAACCTTCGAGGTCAAACGCGAACCACTCCGTCACGGGCCGGCCGCTCGGGCCGCTCAACAAAGTTCCGTCGGAGAGCGGAAAGCCTTCCGTAAAGCTGCGGGTTGGAACATCGAAGTTCGTCATCTGGATTTGTTGCGACAAACGTACGCCTTGATTCATGATGTAAGAGATTTGAATCTCGGGCCCGGCGTAGCCGTTCTCCAAAACGTAGATGTCACCCTTAAGGCCCGAACCCGGATTCGCGCAGCCGATCACAACGTCGGAGTCGGGATTCGCTAACGAAGCACAAAGGAGATTTGTAGGAGCGTTGGTAGGTCCCGCGGGTATGGCCGGTATTGCTGGAATGTTGCTGCCGCCGCCACTCGCCGATGAGCCGCCGGTGCCGCGCGCGTCCACGAGCGGGAGGCTTTCGGATCCGGAAGATGAACAGCCCGCCGCCGTGATAGTTACTACGGCCAGGATCAGATGCGAAATCACAATACTTTTCATCTTCGTGCCTCGAAATTAGATTTAAGCAAAAATCTCAGTTTAAGTTCGTGCAAACCGGCAGCCCGGAAAGGCGGGCTCCTGGTACGATTAAAGTTTCGAGAAGTGTTTAAACGTTTTCGGGTCGACACTTTCGGCGGGATTTATTGGCCGAGGGCTCCAAGAATTCGCATGGGCCACCGCTGCGGGTGTTGGTAAAGTTCTGTGGTCGCGGGGTCGCGGTACCATTTCATTTCAGGCACGTAGACCGTTTCTAAATCTTTGAGATAATCTTGCTTCCAAATTTGATGTTTCGGATCGTGCGCTACGTACACGGTGAAACTGCGACCGCGATCAAAGCCGGCTTTAAAAAAACTTAACATCCGTTCGTAGGCCGCATCAGGTAGTGAGTTGAAATAGTAATAATGATCGGCCGCGGGCAGATCCTCGAATTCTAAATCACTTTGCCGAAAAACGATTCGGTCTAGGCCGAATCTTTGGGCCCAAGCTTGCGCAATCTTTAAGCGACCTTCGTTGATTTCGAGACCGGTGAAGCGAATCGAGGGGTGCATCGCGGCGATGAAAGCCCCGACCCGGCCGACGCCCGAACCGATATCAACGAGCGACTCACCGGGCACAAAAAACTTAGGTCGTAGAAGATGCGTAAGCCAGCCGTAGTTCGACCACAAAAATTCGGGCTCACCACCCAACGCCATTTTTTGATCCGCTTGGGTTTCGGATGTGGGCACTTCACCGAAGATGGCCCGCTCGGACCGGGCGGCGTCCACCGAATTGATCCCGAGGAGCGGATCTAAAGCGTAGACCGAAATAAGGATGTTTTCGACGACGCGATCATCCAGCACGTACCGCCGGAACAAACGCGTCCGTTCGGCCCAAGGAATATCGCGTTCGACCAACTCTCGTCCGAGCAGGTCGATGAAATCGTAATCGTTGTGGAAAAAAAATAATTTCGTCGTGGGCATCTCATGGCCGAGTGCCGCGCTAATCTCTTTCAACGATGCGGGATCACGATCGTAAGGCACGAAGAGGCGCCAGCCTTCCGCCAAAATGAACAGATGCTTAACGATTTCCTCGGTCGGGATATGCGCGGCAAAATTCGCGTCTTGTTTTTGTTTCGCGGCGAGTGCGTCGCGGAGTTGTATCACCTTTACCGCGTTCCGCACGTGGGGCCTAAGAACGGACAAATCAAAAAGACAATCTTGCGAGGCGAAGGACGACGCCGTAAAAAAGGTGACGATCACCAGGAGAACTCGTTGTGAAGTTGCCGTAAGTAATTTGCTTTTCATGCGGGTCGTAGGAATCAGCTACGACATCGCCGGCCAGGCATCAATGGAATAGGGCCTCGAGTCGGGTAACCCGTAAAATTTATAAGCCTAACGCGTTTTCTGGCTAAGTACGTCCTGTACCCACGCATCAACTTTTGGCTGCACCTGGGCCGCTAACGGGTCTTGGCTGGTCGAACCGGCACAGTGCCCGCCCTGAGTGAGTTCAATCACTTCGACGTTCGACGATTTATCCGCCATTCGAGCCGGTGGCGCTAAATCCGCGAACGGATCGAGCTGACCATCGATGAACATGAAATGACCGATGCGCTGTGATGCGAGCGATTCGAGGTACTCCGCACGAAATTCGGTGCGGAACTTATTTTGAAACTTCGTGATGCCGAATTGCTTCCGACAAACTTCGTCGAAATAATTTTGGTTCAAACTTTTTGGGCGAAGTGAATTCGGGCCTGCGCCGTCCGCGGGGAAAATGTTGATCTCCGTACAAGCTTGGTAAATGAACTGCCGGTAACCCGCACCCGATTCTTTATTCCACGGATGGTTGGCGTCGACGAAGCGCGCACCTTCCAGCGTCAACTGCGAAGCGTCGGCGTCGGAGATGAGCTGGAGTTGTTGGGCTAAAGCTTTTGTGGGTTCGCGCTGTTTTATCTTTTCGCACATCACATCCGACAAACCATATTGGGCGGCCATGGTGAACGCCGTATAGTACGCGTCGAGGATCGCGCGCGCGTCGATCTCCGCGGGCATTCCGAGCTCTTCGCGCAAGCGCGCGGCCTTGGGTGAATCTTTGATGTCATTTTCTACGCGCTTCAAAAATTTTCGTGCATCCGAATAACACGCTTTGCCCAAGGCTTCTTCGATTCGCCCGTCGGGCCGGTACGGTTTATTGCTCATCACCCCGGCCGAATAAGACAAAGCCCCGCTTACCGTGTGCGGATTCGCGTTTCGGTAAAGCGCGGCCAGGGTCCCTGGATACGAACAGCCCGTGGCCAGCCACTTTCCTTTCAGACCGAACATTTTCTGCAAATCAGTTTGGGCCTTCGCCGCGTCGGCAAGCGCTTCTCGTACGCTGAGGTAGCCTAAGTTTTCCGCCGTGAGCTGATCGAACACTTTGCTTTCACCGTAATAACGATGCTCAAGCGTGACGAACAGAGCGCCGATCTTTCTGGCCGTTTCCGTCAAGGCGAGCGATTCCGCGGTGTCTTTATCGCAGGCCGCTTCGCCGCAGAAAACTAAAAAGACCGGCGCGTCGGTCCATGCCCCGGGCACAAACTTGGAATTAATGAACACGCGCTGGCTAAATACACCGGTGTCATTTTTGAAGTGGCTGATCGGCTGGGTGATACGTATTTCGAAGTTCGAACTCGTTTGTTCGGAAGCGGGCTTACGGTCGCTGCGCGCGAACGAAATACAGCCGGCGAGAACAGAGGAAATCACAAGGGTTAAAACTAATTGAAGACGCATCATACACACTCCTACCCAGATCATGCACACGCCCGCTTCGTGCGGCCAGGAAAAAACTTAAATATTGACCGTGTGTTTTAGGGCGCAATATCGTTTGTTATGTTGCAAACCATCGCCGCTCTCTTCGCTAAACACGGCGAAACAGTTTTATTCCGATCTTTAAAAATCAGGAGCGAAAGCGGTATTGTCCCGGCTGTCGGCCGGCGTGGATTTGTACGAGGCGGCTTACGAGCCCGGCGACGGAACTTGCGATCAACGATTCAAGAAAACGGCACTGAAAACTGAGCAGCAGAAACTTAAGGCGCTCGAACACCTCACGTCCATCCGCTATGATTCCACCATGACGAAAGTGATCGCGATTTTTAGCGACGCATCACCGAATGAACTGGACGCGTACAAAGGCGCCGCGAAGAAGGCGTTCAAATTTAGAAACCCGTGACTCGTCCCTTGCGTAGTGAGAGACTGCGCGCATGGATAATCTCATCGCCGCCCGCGCTACCATGGGCTTCTCGTTAGGGTTCCACATCGTATTCGCCTGCATAGGCATGACGATGCCGTTCCTAATGTCCATCGCCCACTACCGCTACCTCAAAACAAAACGTCCCGAATTTTTAGAACTCACGAAGATGTGGATGAGAGGCGTCGCGATCTTATTCGCGGTGGGCGCGGTCTCGGGTACCGTTCTCTCGTTCGAACTCGGTTTGCTGTGGCCGGGCTTCATGTTGCACGCGGGTCCCGTCATCGGGATGCCGTTTTCGTGGGAAGGTACCGCGTTCTTCCTCGAAGCGGTCGCGATCGGGCTGTTCGTTTACGGCTGGGACCGCATGAGCCCGTGGACGCATTGGTGGAGCGGCGTACTCGTCGGCGTCAGCGGTTTCGCGAGCGGAATTTTCGTGGTCGCGGCGAACAGCTGGATGAATGCCCCTCAGGGTTTCGAATGGATCAACGGCGAGGCCGTTAACATCAACCCGGTCGCGGCCATGTTTAACAAAGCCTGGCTTCACCAATCGATTCACATGCAACTGGCGGCTTTGCAAAGCGTGGGCTTCGCGGTCGCGGGTATTCACGCCTTTTTATTTCTTCGCCGGCGCGCTCCCGATTTGAATTTGCGCGCCTTTAAGATCGCGATGGTGATCGGCGCGGTCGCGGCGCTCATGCAGCCGCTCGCCGGGCACTTCGCCGCGCAACGGGTCGCGGTCCTTCAACCGATGAAACTAGCCGCGATGGAAGGTCATTTCAAAACCGGCACGCGCGCACCGCTTTACATCGGCGGCTGGCCCGACGTGGAGAAGGAAGAAATGAAGTTCGGTCTCGGTGTACCGGGCATGCTTAGTTTTTTGGCCTTCGATGATTTAAACGCCGAAGTGAAAGGCCTTGATCAGATTCCGAAGACGGATTGGCCCGCCGTGCCCGTCGTGCACATAGCGTTTCAAATCATGGTGGGCATCGGATCTTTCCTCGCGCTTTTGGGCGCGCTGTTTTTCTTCTTCACTTACAAGGGTGCTTACCCCGGGTGGTTCCTGAAATTTGTCGTGCTGGCCACGCCGTTGGGCTTTCTCGCGGTCGAAGCCGGCTGGGTCGTTACCGAGGTGGGTCGGCAGCCCTGGATTATCTACGGCATCTTACGTACGAAAGATGCGCTGACGCCCGTCCCGGGAATGGTCTATCACTTCTGGTTGTTCTTAGTTTTGTACCTGGGCCTAGCCGCGTTGACCGCCTGGTTACTGAGCCGGCAAGTCGTCGCCGCGAACAGAAAGTTTTCGGCATGAGTACCGACCAACTCACCTACGTACTTTTATTTTTTATCGGCGCCTCGCTTCTTCTCTACGTGGTCTTGGGCGGAGCGGATTACGGCGCGGGCATTTTAGAACTGCTGCCTTCACCCGATCCCGAGAAGCAAAAAAAGATCGTGAACTCGGCGATGGGACCCGTATGGGAAGCGAATCACATGTGGCTGATCATCGTCGTGGTGATGCTGTTCATGGGCTTTCCGAAGGCCTTCCAAAATCTTGTGGTCTCGTTGCATTTGCCGCTGGTCGCGTTGCTCGTGGGCATCGTCGTTCGTGGTTCCGTCTTTGCGTTTCGCCACTACGACGCCATGGCGACGCCGATTTCGCAAAAGACGTACACGGTCTTGTTCGGGTTCTCTTCCCTGTGGACCAGCTTGTGGCTTGGGATTATCGCGGCGAGCCTCTTTCGCGGCGGCATCGACATGCAGACCGTCGATCCCTACCGGGCGTACATCGCGCCGTGGTGGGGTTTGTTCCCGCTCGCGATGGGGATATTCGTCGTTTGTAACTTCGCTTACCTGGCCGCGATTTATTTGATCGACGAGACACGCGAAGCCGGTTTGCAGAAATTCTTTTCGAAACGCGCTCTACAGTTCAACGTACTCGTCATCCTCACGGGCGGGCTCGTGTTCTTAGCCGCGCACCTTGAGAACAACTCGCTCGCCGTAGATTTCTTCACTAATCCTTACGCCGTCGCGTGCATGGTCAGCGCGACCGTTTTGTTCGGAATTTTGTGGGGTTCGGCCAAGCGCCACAATCCCCTGCTCACGCGGGTCACGGCCGCGGGGCAGACGGCGCTGATTTTGTTCGGCTGGTTTATCTTGCAAGCGCCGAACGTGATGATCACGAAGAGCGGGCCCTTAAGCTTTTTCGCCGCCGCCGCTCCGGCCGCAACGCTTTGGCAATTGGTGCTAGCCCTTCTGATCGGTAGCGCTTTCATTTTTCCGAGTCTGTTTTATTTAATTCGCGTATTTAAACTTTCGCGATAAAGCGATTAAAGATCAGCGCTCATCGTTGAGCACGATTACGTTTTGGTAATGCATCTCTCGCAGTGCTTTTAGATCCGCCTCGTTCACTCTCGAGGCCTTCACGACGAAGATCGCTTCTTTGTTGATCACTTCATCCGAATGATTCATCCAGTGGTTTTTCAAAGCTTTTCTCGAATCGTTGATTTCGTAACCGGGACGGGAGAGTTTTTCCGCCGTCGCTAAGGCCTCGGATGAAAAGAACTTGTCCCAGCGTTCGCGGGATTGCGGCAAGGTCAGATCGTTCAGTAGCGTATCGATATGCCACTCCAGCGACCTCGTGGGTGGAAACAATTCCTTCTCCATCATCGGCAGGTTCGCGACTTTGATACCGAGTAACGCGCGGGTCAGGCGCCTTTCCAGAGTTGCTACGAGGGCACGGTTCGCACGGTCAAACACATCACGGTCAGGCAACCCGAACGCTATGATATCAAGATCACTGTCTCCGTGCGGAACGGTTCCGTAGGAAAAATGGGTGCGGCTCCCGAAGATAATCACGCCGCCGATGTCCCTGAATTCAACGTCTTTCGCGATGATGTCTAAAAGATTCTTGAAATTCTCTGAATCGACTCCGACCGGCGCCGGCCCGTCAGAAAGCACCGGCCGTTCGGCACCTCGCAAACTTTCCGCAAACTCGAGGGGGAACCTGGCTTGCCGGGGATCCGGCAGACCCATCATCTGAGACTCGGAACCGAACGAGTCCGTTTTTAAAAACGCAAGAAACTCCGCAATCACGTCATGGTCCGACGAGAGATCGGCTACGCAGGGAAAGTTGAAGTCATGATCTTCGACGTCGTTTGCGCCCGCGTGAGCGGCAGCGTGGGTTAACAGGACGACACAAAGGATTGCGGCGATGATACGCATGGATGTTCCTAGCTCTTTCGTTTTAAGACCGCGGCGTAAAAGCCGTCGCTGTTGTGTACATGAGGCCAGAAACGCATTTCGGAGACCAGTGACCACGACTTACCGGCCGCGCCGTTCAGGAACCACGCCGTTTGTTCCTCGTTTTCACGTTTTAAAATACTGCAGGTGGCGTAGACCATCATGCCGCCGGGTTTGCAAAGGGCCGAATAGTTCGCCAAGATTTCGCGCTGCAGTTTCACGAGGTCGTCGATTTTACCGGCGTCCAGATTCCACTTCGTGTCGGGATTGCGGCGAAGCACGCCGAGGCCTGAGCAAGGCGAATCGATCAGCACGCGGTCGAACTGATTTTGCAAACGTTGGATGACCTTCGGTGAATGAATCCACTTCGTTTCGACGATGGTCGCGCCCGCGCGGTTCGCTCGCTCTTTAAGATCGTTTAGCTTTTGTTCGACGACGTCCAGCGCGACGATCTTGCCTTCGTTCTGCATGAGCGAAGCAAGGTGCAGCGTCTTGCCGCCCGAACCCGCGCACGTGTCGGCTACTTGCATGCCGGGTTGAGCTTGCAGCAAAGGCGCGATCGCTTGCGAACCGGCATCTTGCATTTCAAAATCCCCGCGCCGGCAGGCTTGCGTTGCAAAAACATTCTTTCGTTCTTTGAGATGGAGGCCGTCGGACGCTTTCAAGGGGCCCGCGATCTTGGCGGCATTGATTTTTTCGGCCTTTAGATCTTGGATCAATTTCTCGGCGTTGGTTTTTAACGTATTGGCGCGCAGAAACTGACTTGGTTCTTTGTTCAGCCCTTGCGCGATGGCCGGCCACTCTCCTCCAAATTCCTGCTCCCCTAATGAAAAGAGCCAGTCCGGCAGCGAGTATTCAACGGCCTGGGGCTTTTTCTCTTTCAGGCGAGTTTGCATCTTCGCGCTGTCGAGCTCCCTAAATTCAGGCCGCGAAACGGGTTTTAGGTTTTTCGATACGAGATAAGCGAGGATCACCGGCCAAAGCTCTTCGGAACCGGCCGCGTACTCGAGTAATCTCTTGTGACGAACGATTCCGTACACGGCTTCGGCGAAGAAGCTTTTGTCTTCCGCCGTCCACGCCCGGTTCACGCGCGCGTATTTATCAATCATGCGGTCGGCGTGTTTGCCCTTCTCGAAGACTTCGATCAAAGCTTGCGACAAAGTGTTTAAGATGTGGAATTGAACGGGTTTGCTCAATTGAGATCGGCCCTTACCGCCGGTGCGAAACGCTTTTGCAGCTCCTGCAGTCCAAGCTCGTTCAAAATATAATCTAAGCGGTCGCCGATGCGTTTGCGCGGACCTTCGATCTTGGTAGCGACAATCAGTTCGTTCTTCATCGAGTGCTCGTGCCCGACCAATTCGGTGACGGTCACCTTATAACCCGAGGCCTCAAGGCGCAGGCACCGTAAAACGTTCGTCAAATGACTGCCGAACTCGCGCGTGTGGATCGGATGCCGCCACACTTCGGCCATCGGACTAGCGAGCTGCTTGGCTTTGTTCTGCTTCAAAGTTTTAGCAACCTCGGCCTGGCAGCAAGGAACTAGACAAATATGTTTCGCGTCCCGGGCGAGCGCGAATTCGATCGCGTCGTCGGTCGCCGTATCGCAGGCGTGGAGCGCGGTCACGATGTCGATCTTCGCGGGCAATTGCCGCGCCTGCACCGACTCGGCCACCGAGATATTAAGAAAAGACATGTTCTCAAAACCGAATTTTTTCTGAAGCTCGATCGATCGCTTCACCAACTCATCGCGAGTCTCGATGCCGTACACGTGGCCGCCCGCTAGAGATTTATAAAATAAATCGTAGATGATGAAACCCAAGTACGATTTGCCGGAGCCGTGATCGACGAGGTTTAAGTCGGCGCCCGAAGCTTGTAGATCTTTGAGCAACGGCTCGACGAATCCGTAGAGGTGATAGACTTGTTTGAGCTTGCGGCGGCTGTCTTGGTTGATCTTCCCGTCACGGGTCAGGATGTGCAGTTCTTTAAGCAGTTCGATCGATTGACCGTCGCGCATCTCTTCCAAAGGTTTTGTCATGACTCCCAATACAATAAAACCGGCCGGGCATCTAGATGGGCTGAATTTATAACCTAGCCGGCGCTTTACATGAATCGCGGGGTCCGTCCCGGGCCCCGCTTGCGGCAGGTGCCCTTGCTCCGGGTGCGGATCGCACGTCAGATCGCTTTTAATTCATCCGCACGCAAGTCTCGTAGTCCAGCGTGCCTAAAAATTCACCGTCGGAATGCTCGAACTTAAGCCCGCGCACCATGGCCGAAACATCTTCTTGCAGCGACCGCCCACAAACTTTGGCATCGTGGTCGATCGACAACACCTCTTTAAGCAGAATCGTAACCTCTACGTTTTCGACCGGCTTTGCATCGTCAAGAATCAACTCCGGACTTAATCGGCGTCCGTCGGGAGTTCGGTCAAACACGCACGAGCCGGCGTTGATGCAGGGCTCGGTCTCCCCGCGCGTGGTTTGGCGAAAAACCGTGTGGGGCTTCAAGGCCGCCATCGAAATCTTGAGAGATTGCGAACCATAATCCCCGACGAGACAGCGCACCGTCGCGGTGTTCAGCGGAACGGCGAGACTGACGACCTTCCGCGACCGTTCGATCTCCTTCCGTTCCGTATCCGCGAAGGTGGCTTGGTTAAAAAGAATCAGCGAAGCCATGAGCAATATTGTTTTCATTTTATCTCCAATTGTTTTGTTCGTTCGACTTGAAGTTAGCTTTTAACGCTTGCATAAGTCGAATCGGAACGAAGCATGCTTTCGATAGGTGTAAGCTATGACACAAATTGGGGAAGAGAATTTATTTAGCCATCGAAGTCTAGCTAGCGCGAGCGATCCAACAATTGATTGTAGGCCTTCGTTACCTCTTGGAAGAAGTCGGCTTTGCGGGGTTCGATGCGTTGGGCGGTCGCGAAGTTATCGGCTTGATTCATCGACGTGCGAAGGCGGTACATCGAGCCGGCGATGCGATTCGAGATAATGTACGAGACGATCACGTTGATCAATACTGCCAAGATCGTCGCGCCGATGAAAACGACGACCATCAGCTTTTGTTGCCGTTCGGCAAACTCAAGAATCTCGGTGCTGTTCGGTAGGTTGAGTGAGTTCACTTTTTGTTCGAACAAGCGGAAAAAATAAATATTCCCGAGGAAGAAAACCGGCACCATGATGATCGTCAGGATCGCCGCGTAGCAAGCGAAGACAGCTTGGAATTGGGGATCGATGAGCAGACGCTTACGCCGGGGATCTTTTTTCGAAGTCACAACTCACCGCCTTTTAAACATTGTGCGCTAAAGCGATCGTGTTTTGAAGCCGTATCGGCGGGCTAGCCAAAGATCCAGGTCCTTGGCCCGTGATATCGAGTCTACAAGATCGAATCTGAAACGAAGGACTTCACCCGGCGGATCAAATCTTTTTCGCTGTAGAAAGGCTGGATCAATTTTGCCTTTAACAGAAGCGGCTGAACGTAGCGCCAAGTAAATCGGATGCGCGACCGGTCCCTTTGATGACGGGTCCGCTTGGCTTCGATTTCGAGATAATAAAGGCCGAAACGGAGGGCGATGACCTCCAGCTCGCTGAGCAAATCTTTCTCCTCACTCGCGCGTGCCAAATATTCGAAGAAGTCGGGGGCCTCGGCCTTCGCCCACTTGTTGTTTTTGACCGGTTTCGTACGCCTTAACTCTTCGTCGGTGTTTGAGGCGCCCATGAAGGTTTGGATAGCCCGCCAACGTGAGTCATCTTTTTTAAAGTGCTGAAGCAGGTTGGTGTGCTTGATGAAATTTTCGAGGTCATCCCAGCGCCGCCGTAGCACCGCCGGGCTGTCGCGCCGGTCGTGGTCGCAGAGGCATTGCGTGTGGAAGTAGGTTAACGAAGTGACCACCTGGCTTTTAATATTAGGGGGCAGGTCGGACTTCCGAGTGTGCTCAATCAGGTCCCCCAGATATTTGCCGACGTAGGTGTACATTGATGCTCTCCCGCAGTGCTTGCATCACCCCAATTAATGTGTAAGTTATGTGTAAGTCAAGACGGAGAATCGTGCTTGATAGGCGTACGACCCAGCCTGTATTCAGTAAATAGGAGACCCGGTGAATATAACTTTTGATATGCCCATGGAAATGCGGGCTCGCTACCTCAACCGGCGGGCGGAAGACGCGCGCAAACTGCAAGCGGCGCTTCGTAATAAAGACTTAAAAATGTTCTTTGAGCTCGGCACGCAAATCTCGTCGACGGCGGCTAATTTTGGATTTCCGCAGCTCGAGCGCGCCGCGGTTTCCCTGATGCTCGCCGCCGACCCGAACCGCAGCGGCGACTTAAACCAAGCGGTCGAGGAATTCGCCGACTGCTTGGTCCGCCTCAACGCAGAATTGAATTAGAATTTACTTTTCGCAGAATTTAAAACCGTAAGGTGATGGCGGATGTTCCTGCCGCCATCGGTCCTAGGGATGGGATCCTTACGGTCACCCACCGTACGTGTGATCGGCACTCCGCCCACTCCACGTACTGTCATCATGAAGTGATACAGGATGTATAGGGCGGGAGCTGCTTCGGACGTAGCCCGTTCAAAGAAATCAGACGACGCCCACCGGCGCGGGCACGACTTGTACTTCGTTGCGTGCTTTCGGGAGAGCTTCGGGGCGCGTCGCTTGGACGTGCGCGATCAGTTTCTCACGCACTTCGCAGCGCAGATCAAAGGCCTCGGAAGAATTGCGCGCGTCCATCAGGAAACGAATTTGCACCGAGCGGTCGGTCGCGTCGGTCACTTGCAACACGGCAACTTTACGATCCCAAAGATTTGAACCGCGCAGCACTTCCATAAATTTTACGCGTAAGTCTTCAACGTCGACGGCGTAATCAAAATACAAGTACACGTAACCGAGCATTGACGATTCGTTGCGGGTCCAATTCTGGAATGGCTTGTCGGTAAAGTAACTAATCGGAACGATGAGCCGCCGCAGATCCCAGATCTTGATGACCACGTAGGTGAGCGTAATCTCTTCGATGATGCCCCACTCCCCTTCGACGATGACGACGTCTTCGATGCGAATGGGTTGCGTGAAAGCGACTTGGAAGCCCGCGATGTAAGTGCCTAATGTCTTTTGCGCGGCGAAACCGATCACCACCGTCGCTAAGCCCGCCGACGCGATGATCGAACCACCGAGCGAACGGGCTTTGTCAAAAGTCATCAAAATCAAAGCAGCGCCCAGCAAAATAAGCAGGACGTGCACGCTGCGTTCGATAAATTGAATTTGCGTGCGAATCTTGCGCGCGACCAAATTGTTCGGACTGCTGCTGTCGAAATGAACGAAACAAAGAACCTTTAAAACTTTTGAAGCCTGAATCAAAAGCCAAACGACGGCCGCGATGTGAAAACGCGCGGTAAGTTCGTTGCTGGTGGTATCCGCGATGTCGATCGCGATCACGGCCAGCATTAAGCGCAACGGATTTTTCAAGAAGGACGAGAGCAATCCCGCGGTGGGCGTAAATTTTCTACGAAGCGCCACCCGGCCGACGAGGTTAAGGACCACCTGCGGAGCGAACCATGCGCCCAGCAATGCCGGAATTAACCAAAGAAAGTGCTCGTACTGCTCTAAATACTGGAACAAAGGCGGTCCTCTCGTAAAGTGAACCGTTTTACGCTCGTCGTGCTTAAGGACTCAACCACATTTTGAGAATCGCGCGGTAATATTCCTGAACTTCGGCAACGTTGAAGTCGGCATCGAGCGCTTCCAATCGCGAAGTCACGAGCGGGAGAAAATCAGGACCTATCTGAACGTGACCGGTAAACGCCGACTTCACCGCGGCCGCGACCGATGGATCGCCGGGGCTTACGTCGGCAAACAATATTCTCATGCGATAGGCCGCCTCGGCCACTTGGTCGGCCGCGTACACCGGATCGCCACTCACGTGAGCGCGGTACGCGTGATAGAAATTCTCCTTCACGGTGAAAATAAATTGGCTAACGACGTTGCGGCTCATTTGAGCGTTGAGGCTGTAACGCTCTTGCGTTCTGGTCCACGTTTCTTCCAGCTGAATCGAATTCGGACTTTTTTGTCCAACGTCGACGTTCAGACCGAAGGCCCACTTGCGAAACTTCGAGGTCATGGGTTCCCATATGGGTGCCCCGAGGACGTACACTCCCAACGTGGAGACCTGCGTAATAAAGATTGAAACGAATTGAAAGCCGGGCGGCACGTGGGAGCTGATCGCCGTGGTCAATACCGCGCTTCCGACCATCGTGCCCACGAGGATCGAATATCCCTTCACGGAGGAGCGGCGCGAGCGGATTGCAAGCACTGGTTCCGGCACTGGGTCCGTCTCGGTCAAGAGCCTTTGCACTTCGGCGGCGCTTTGCCGGCTTACGGCTTCGGCGAGTTCTAAATTTGGCTTTTTGGGGCCGCTAAGATCGCGGAGGCATTCATCTTTCGCGAAGGCAGCTTGGGTGAAACTTGCGAACAGAAGGCACAGAACGGCCGGGGCGCGAAAATTTATCATCCTAACCCTCTCATTGCGTGGAGATATGGCTTAGAAGGGCTCGGACTTCGCGGCAAAACCGCATACCGTTGCACGACAGTTCCAGAATTGCACTGGATTCACCTTTTATTTACTTCAGGCAAAAGCGTACACGAATTTACGCGTCAACGTGAGAACTTTTCTGCTATGATACGCCCCTCTCAAAAAAGTGGGAATCACGTGTTGATGATCAAATTGCTGCAGCCTCGTTTTGAAATCGGAATCCGCCATAAGGGCGCGGCCTATTTTGCGCGTGGTGCGGTCCGCCGCCTCGCTATGGACCAAAACGGCGCGGATTTTCGAGTACGCGGAGCCCTAAGCTACGAAGTCAAAGTTCGCGTCGAAGAAGCGGGGCAAGCGATCTGGTCGGAATGCAATTGTCCCTATTTCGCCAGCGGTCGTGCGTGCAAACATATCTGGGCGGTATTCTTAACGATCGAGAAGACGAAATTATTTCCGGAGCTAGAAAAGCAAACGCAAATTTCATCACGATTCGCATTCGAAAAGGACAGAGTGGACAAAATTAGAGAAGACTCAACCGCCCCGGAAAACCCGCAAGAGGCCGAAGTGGCTTCTAAGCCCGACAACGATTGGAAGAAAAAAGTCGTAGCGCTTCAGAACAAACAGAAGAGCGCCGGGCCGGCCCCGATTCGCGAGCGCGAGACGGCGCAGAAGATCATCCACTTCGCGATCAATCTGCCGGGCTCGAAGCTCGAACAAAAGATCAAACTTAACTTTTTCACGCAAGACCTGCAAAAGAACGGCTCGGTCACGACCTTAAAGCCCGCCGAGCTCGGGCACTCAAGCATCTCGGCATTTCCGGCCGCCAACGACCGCTCCATGTTGCAAGCGGTGCTTGGCCCGACGGAACTGAGCACCCGCTATTCTAATTTTTCTTACTCACGTTCGGCCACCGGTGCTTCTGTTCTCCCAGAGTTCGCGGCTGGCTTGCTCCAGCAGATTTCAGATTCGGGGCGACTGCATCTGATACGCCGTGACTCACACTTCTCACAAAAACTGGAACACGAACCTTACCGATTCCAATCCGAGTATTGGAAATTGAGATTCAAAACCGAATTGAAAAACGGAAGGTACGTCGTCTCGGCGCATTTATTCTCAAGCAACTTAGAACGTCCCGTCGGTGATATTACGGCGATCGTTGACCGCTTTGTTTTCTTTGAAGATCACTTAGCCGTTTCGGATTTAGACCGTACCGGCGATTGGCTCGATCTGCTCGATGAACGCTCGCAGTTTCACGTGCCGACCGAGGAGATCAACACCTTCTTGGAAGTGTTTTTTAATAATCCTTCGGCACCCGAAATGATTTTGCCGGCCGAGTTACAAATCACCGACCGCCAAGGCACGAACCCTAAAGTCAAACTCCGCTTTGCGGAAACTGAGGATCCCGGTTTCTTCGGCGCAAGATTTTTCTTCGATTACGAGGGCGCTACCGTTCGCAAGAACAGCTCCGCCTCGCAAGTCTATAACTCGGAGAAGCGTGAACGCCTGCACCGCGACCCCGAAGCCGAGGCGGCCCTCTGGTCACAATTTGAAAGTCTCGAGCCCGCTCCGCCTCACCGCAAACACGGCCGCACGATTATTGACGACGGTCATTTTAGCGGCGCCACTTTCCTGCCGGCGGTACAAAAAGCAATTTCGTTCGGCTGGGAAGTCTTCGCCGACGACAAAACGATTCGGGCCGGGGGCGATATCTCGATGGAGATAAACTCTTCCGGCATCGACTGGTTCGAGGTCGGCGCGAAACTGAACTTCAACGGCGTAGGCATCTCACTCCCCCACTTGCTTGCGCAACTCAAAGACGGCGAGAAGTTCATTCGGCTCGACGACGGCTCGTACGGTCTGTTGCCGCAAGAGTGGTTACAACGCTTCCGCACTTTAAACGCCTTCGCAAAAATTTCGGCCGACGAAGTTAAGCTGACCAAAATCCAAGCGTTGTTCCTGGCTTCGACTTTGAAACCGAATGACAAACTCACCGGTGATCGCAAATTCAATTCGCTAACCCAAATCATCGACGAGCTTAACGCCCTAGGCCCCGAAACGGCCCCGGCGGCTTTCAACGGCAAACTGCGCGAATATCAGCGCGTCGGTCTCGGCTGGCTTCACTTGCTCGCTAAACACCAAGTCGGCGGTATCTTGGCCGACGATATGGGTCTGGGTAAAACAATTCAGCTACTCGCCCTGATCGAAATCTTTCGCGCCGCTAATAAAAAAATCAAACCGCATCTTCTGGTTGCCCCCAAAAGCTTGATCTTCAATTGGAAGAATGAAGTCGCTAAGTTCACACCCGAACTTAAGATCCTAGATTTTTCATCCGCTAAGCGGCATCTGAACAATGACGATTTCGGCGATTACGATTTAGTTTTGACGACGTACCAAACTTTACGCGCCGACATCGAGCAGCTAAAAGATTTTGAGTTCGACTCATTTATTCTAGACGAAGCTCACTACATCAAAAACCCGAAGTCGCAAGCCGCCATGGCGTGCCGCCTGATTAAAGCCCGCAGTAAGTTCGCCCTAACCGGTACGCCCGTCGAAAATTCGCTCAGCGATATCTTTTCGATCCTCTCGATCGTGAACCCCGGTCTGATTTCGCAAACGCAAGCGCAAAGCTGGACGAAAGAAACCGATCCCGATTCGTTGAGCGCGCTCGGTAAAGCCCTCAAGCCCTTTATTCTTCGTCGCACCAAAGACCAAGTGCTTAAAGATTTGCCCAAGAAAACGGAGCAGATTCTTTTCTGTGAACTTTCGGTCGCCGAGCGTAAAAAATATGACGAGCTTAAGGCTTATTACTGGGGCCAATTGAACAGCAAGGTGCAAACGAAAGGTTTAGAGAAATCGAAGATTGAAGTGCTCGAAGCTCTACTTCGTTTGCGGCAAGCCAGTTGCCACCAGGGCTTGCTCGACAGCAAACTTAAATCGGAGCCTTCCGCAAAATTTCAGCTTCTGCTCGAACAAATCGAAGCGGTCATCCAAGACGGCCACAAGGTACTCGTCTTTTCACAGTTCACATCGCTTTTGGCCCTGCTTAAACCGCATCTTGAAGAGCAGAACTTGCGTTACCAATACCTCGACGGTCAAACGAACGACCGCGAGAAACGCGTACAAGATTTTCAGAACGATCCCGAACTGAAGATTTTCTTGCTTAGCCTAAAAGCCGGCGGCGTCGGTCTCAACCTGACCGCGGCGGATTACGTCTTCATCCTCGATCCGTGGTGGAATCCCGCGGCCGAATCGCAAGCCATCGATCGCGCCCACCGCATCGGTCAAAAACGAAAAGTATTTTCGTATAAGATCATCGCGAAGGATACGGTCGAGGAGAAAATCCTCGAGTTACAAGCGCGGAAGAAAGACCTCGCAAAATCCGTGATCTCCGATGAAAAAAGCGTGTTGAAGAAGTTAACCCTGGACGATCTGCAAGCGCTGTTTACTTAGCAATGTGATCGACGAACTTCGGAGGAGAAAATATGAGTGATCAATTTAGTCATTGGTCGGAAGCGGCCGAGGGGCAAACTCCCCCGCGCTGTTCAGCTTGCCGGAAGCCGGTCAGGAAGGCGCAAGCAGCTTTCGAAGGCCTCTTTCCGGGCCGCGAAGCCCAGCCACCTTGGAATGCAAAGTGGGACGGAATATGCGAAGCATGCGGTTACCGTTACGAGGTCACATCGCGCCAAATAATCATCGGCAAAAGTGAGCGTAAAATGGCCGCCCGCCCCGCCTCAAGAAGCTACAAAGATGCCGATTATGCCGTTATACTGGCCGGAATTGAATTAGAGATCGACGATGCCCCTTCGAGCGCTACAAACTCAATACCGGGCACCGTTACAAAAATCTTTATAAGTCGCCAAGAACTCCAGGCGCTATCATCCGGTCTAAATAATGAAAGTTCGATCTTGCTGCAGCAATACGACTGGGATGAAGACGGACATTAAAATTTAAGCGCTTATTCAAGGAGATGCTATGCCGTCCGAATCAATGAAATTGATCGACAAAGGCCCGATCCAACCGCCGCCGGTCTTGCGCGGTCCGGCCCAAGCTGTCTCGGTCGAGATCCAATCCTGGCCCGGCATTATTTCCGCCACCCACTGGACCATCGGCGATTCAACTCGCGTCAACGGCGCCGACTTCTACGTGGGCGAAGAAGAACTCGGCCACATCCACCTCGACGGCGAAATTCATCTGTTACTCACGTCACCTCTGCGCAAAGCTTTGATCTCGGCCGGCCTTGCGGAACCATTCCCGTACGGTAAAAACTGGATCCAAATGTCCATCACCGATTCAAAAAGCGCCCAAATCGCCCTCTGGCTCTTCGAACTGGGCTACGACCGCCTAAACGGCGTTAGCGAAGCCGATTTGCTCTCCAGATTATGACATCGAGATTTGTGCATCGATTGAATATTCCTGTGCGCACGGAAAATCGCCTCCATAAATCTCTACGCATTCTATTCCTCTTTTAAAAATTTAACTCTCCCAAAATTTTAAATCTTGCGGCCGCGGACGGCCGCGAGAAGCCACTCTCAAGGACGGACGATTCCCCGCACCAAACAGATGAGGCCATCGAAGAATTTTCTGTGCGCACAGAAATCCCATAACTTTTTTCTACAAAACCATTTTTAATTTGACGAAATTTTCAACAAACCAATTTGACCAGCGCTAAACACAAACCGTAATCTTAAAACTAAAGACGAAAAAGTAAAAACAGTTCAACAGCGAGTGCATAAGCGTGCATAAACATGGCTTGGTAATCTCGCTTAATGCTCGATGAAGCAGTCCTCACAAAAACCCGTGCTATCTTCGCGTTAAATCGGAGGTTCACATGAACACAGAACAAAAGCGAATTCATGCACGGGCGTTAGAAGCGCGCACAAAGTTTCATAATTTTGAATTGGATTTCATCGCGATACTTCAAGATGCCGAACGAACTCGCTTGCCCCGAGCTTTAAACAAACGAAGTCTGCACGTGTATGCCGTTGACGTCTTAGGCTTCACTCCCCCGGTGGCTTACATGTTTATAGCGGTGGCGCGAAAGGCGATTTGTATTCCAGAACTGATTAAGTCGAATCTCTCGGTTTTTGTTTTGAGCCGGTTGATGTCGACGATTACTCCACAGAACGCGGCGGAGTTGATTCATCTAGCCCAAACTAAATCGAGCCGCGAATTAGATGTAGAATTAGGGCGGCGAAATCCTAAGCATAAAGCGGAGCGGACAAAGATCCATTCGGAAGAATGTGTTGAACTGACTCTCACCGTATCCAAAACCTTTTTAGAGAAATTGAAGCGTGTTCAAGGATTGCTCGCACAGAAGAATGCCGGGGCCGGAATCGGATTCGCTCTGGAAGCAGGCTTGGAAGATTACCTTCGCCGGCACGATCCCGTGCAAAAAGCTGAACGATCCATGAAAAGAAAAGATAACAAGGCGACCGTCAGAGAACCCGCGGTCGACGAACCATTGGTCCACGAAACTTTGGTTAGTGCAGGTACCATAAGTGCACCTACCGGGAGTGAATCGATTGCGAGTGCAAACTCAGTCGGTGAACCGGCGAAATTCTGTGCGCACAGAAAGTTTCGGCGTACGCCCTTAACGGCGGCGCAACGACATGCGGTTTTTGCGCGGGATCAAGGAAGGTGTACATCCGTCGATTCGGGCGGAGTCCGCTGTAACTCGGAGCAGTGGATTCAGGTGCACCATATAATTGAGGTGGCTCACGGCGGAAGTAATGATCCCGCGAACCTCACGAACCTTTGTTCTTTTCATCATGACCTGGTTCACCAGCTTGAATTTCCGTTTGATCACGAGGTCGCGGGGTAGATTTGTATCCTTGAATCGTGGGTCGTGTTATGGATGCGTTTATGTCGGTGACTTGGTCTTGGATTATTCTTTTTATCGCTGGTCTGCTGGAAGTTTGTTGGGCCGTCGGTTTGAAATACAGCGATGGCTTCACTAAGCTTGTGCCGAGTGTATTTACGGTCGTCACGCTTGGCTTAAGCATGTTCCTGCTCGCTAAGGCTTGTCAGGTCCTGCCGATCGGTACGGCTTACGGGGTTTGGGTCGGTATCGGCGCCATGGGCACGGCGATCCTAGGCATTGTGTTGCTTAACGAATCGGCATCAATGGCGCGTTTGTTTTTCTTGGCGCTGCTCTTGGTTGCCATCATCGGGCTAAAATTAACGTCTAAAGCGTAGCGTAATGAACAATAGCGTAGCGCCACGGTACTCGCTTAGCGGCACGCCACTCACGTAGCGCAACGGCCACTCGCGCGGCCGCCGCTCCATTAGATATCGGGCTGAAACTAAGCTTGCTTCACAAACTGCAGATCAAGCGTGATCGTCACTTCATCGCCGACCAGCACGCCGCCCGTTTCGAGGGCCGCGTTCCAAGTTAATCCGAACTCCTTGCGTTTTATTTTAGTCGTGGCCGACAAACCGATTTTGGCGTTGCCGTACGGATCTTTCAACTCATCCGTCGGGCCGTCGATCAGGAGGGTCACTTGTTTCGAAATGCCCTTGATCGTAAGTTCACCGGTGACCTGCAGGCCATCACCCGAATCGGACACCGACTTCGAACGAAAAGTCAGGGAAGGGAACTTATCGACGTCAAAGAAATCGGGGCTGCGCAAGTGGGTGTCGCGCTGTGGTTCGCGAGTGTTGATGCTGGCGGCTTCGATCGTCGCCTCGGCCGAAGCTTGGCCCGGGTTTGCCTTATCATAGACGAGCTTACCCGATACCTTTTCGAAAGCGCCGTGCACTTTGGCGATCATCATGTGTTTCACGCTGAAGGCAACCGTTGAGTGGACCGGATCAAGTTGGTACGTAGCCATGAGATACTCCTTAGTGGTTTTGTTACTCACTAAGAATATCGGCGAAGTCTAGTGTTTATTAGACCGTATTAAATAGACTTACTTTTCGACCTATTGAACAATCGAATGATGGATCTCAACGAAGTCGCCGTATTTATAAGGGTTGTTCAAAAACGCAGCTTTACCGCCGCGGCCCTCGCGCTGGGCATGCCTAAGTCGACCGTTAGTATGAAGGTCACAAACTTAGAACGCCGGCTCGGAACGAGTTTGATCACCCGCTCGACCCGCAAACTGCGTATCACGCCGGCGGGGGAAGCCTTCTTCTTACGGGTCACGAAAAGCTTGGACGAAATCTTCGCGGCCGAGGGCGCGGCCCGGTCCGACAACGCAGAACCGCAGGGAAAATTCAGGCTGACCACCCCGCTCGATCTAGACAAATATATTTTGCCCGAGCTTACGGCACGGTTCCTCAAAAAATATCCGAAAGTGGAGATTGAAATCTTAGCGACCAACCGCCGGGTCGACTTTTTGGAAGATCAAGTCGACCTCGCCATTCGCGCGGGTCACCTAAAGGATTCAACGCTCATCGCGCGTAAGATCGGTGATGCCGAGTTTAGGATGTTTGCCTCGCCGAAATATCTACGGGAACACGGGCACCCCGCCATCCTCAAAGATATTCAAGATCACAATTGCGTGACGGTCAGCGGAGTGACGACCGGAGAATGGAAGCTTCAAGGATTGAAGAGGCCGGTGACCATCCCCGTTCGAAGCAAAATCGTATTGAGTGATATTTTGCTGGCCCACGCGTTTGCGGTGCAAGGCATGGGCATCGCCTTACTGCCCTCTTACATTTGCGCGACCGACGTTGCGGGCGGTAAACTTATCCGCGTGCTACCGGAATGGCGGTCGACTTTGGCACCGGTACATCTTGTCTACCCCGCGCAAAAATTCGTTCCCCTCACCACGAAAGCTTTCGTCGAGATGGCCGCGCCTATTCTGCAAGAGCGTTTAGCGCTGTAACGAGCTTGACCGCACGCCAACGAACACGTAGTTCACGACTAATGTTCGCGTCGATTCTTTTTCTAACCGTCACGACGGTGATGGCTTCACCGTTAACAAAATTTAGCTCGGAAGCCCAAGCCTTATGTAACGATTGGCTCGGCGGCACGAAGGCTCAGGTTGTCGCGGAATTCGCGTGGGCCGAACAAGAGGTTCTCGTAAAGCTCGGTCGCCTGCCAACCGTTCGTGTTTCAAGTGAAAAACTACCTGACGATCGCACCCGCATTCAGGTCAAAGCCCGCAACGCCTGGGGATTCACCATCGGCGATTTAAAGGCGACCGTCATCGACACCGGCTATCTGAAAATCGAACGCATTAAAGTGTCGGGCTTGCACCAAAACCGCGCAATTTCAAAACTCTTGTTCGCGCACGTTCTCTCACGTTATCCAAAAATTCAAATCGTTGAATCAATCCTTACCCTCGACAACGATGATGTTATTCGCGAGGCCATCGCCGGCGGCAGCACGTGCAAGGAAGCCATCCGGCTCACCTACGCCGTAAAGATGCGCGTCCGATTCGGCTTCACCCGCTTGCTCAACGAACCGACCTGCTTAGACTATGACCCGACGGTCGTGATCCTCTCCCGTAAATGATCACCGCTGCCGAGAATAGGCACCGCGATCAACGTTAAAACAGGTATACCCGCGCCCACGCTGGTGAGCCGCTTGCACTTAGACGTGCACGATGTTGACACGTGGACTTTGCCTTAGCCTAATTTACGGAATCCTAGCTGCGACCGCGCCCTACGCATGGGCGTCCCGGCATTTTGACGTCGTCGTCATCGGGGCCGGCCCGACCGGTTTGGTGGCGGCTATCGAAGCGGCTAAACAAGGCGCCAGCGTCTTGCTGCTTGAGAAGCGCCAATCGCACGAGAGCCCGGCCGCGCACGCCTGGGGCTCACGCAACCGGGTCATCGGCTTACAAGTCAGAACATACGAGAATTTGAAAGAGCTAGGCGCAAATATTCCCGCCGCCAACGTCGTCTCGCTCGAAATCCACAATACTTCCGGTGAGAAACTAGATTCAAACGTTCAAGAGTTCCAGAGCGCCGGTCTCGTGAAGCAAGCGCACGCCACCATCGGGCTGATCGAAGGCGCGCTCATGGCGAAGGCACGAACGCTACCCATCGAAATCGTTTTCGGGGCCGAGCAAACTGAGTTCGCTACCGGCGCTGAAAAAACGCTGACCTTTGTTCGCGACGGAAAATTGGAGAAAATCGATTTTACGTTCGCCGCGGTGGCCACCGGATCGAACACAACCCGCTTCGAGCCGATCTTCGGTGCGCGTATCCAAAACACCAAAGTGAACGCGAACCCAATGATCACCGCGGATTTTAAAGTCAACGAGGACGCGGGCGGCTTCGATATGCTGAAAGACCTCGGCAACGCCGGCATGATCCGCGCGGTGGCATTGACCGCCAACGGACACAGCTCGATCTCGGTCGTTGAAACGAAAGAACTGCGCAAGCTAACCGGTCCTGAGTTTGAAGCGAAGGCGCGCGAGACCCTGCTCGCGGCGCTAAAGAATTTCCGCCTGACCGGAACGATGATCAGCGGCCCGACCCGCTTTGATTTGGGCCAGGACCGAATCACCCGCGTTCACCATAACGGTATTTTCGCCCTCGGGGATGCGGCCCGTAAGACAAATCCGACTACGGGCCTAGGCGTGAATCTCGGGGTAAAAGACGCCGCGGCCTTCGGGATGCTCGTGCAAGTTTTCAAACACGAACCGCAAAAGATCGACACGGCGGTAAAGTGGCTCGAGAATATCATTAATCAAAATACGCAAACGTCCGCCGACAAATCCGAAAAGATCCAAGCGATCTTGCAACGTGAGTCCGCGCGCTTCTTTAACAACACTTGCAAAAAAGATCTTACCGGCGCCGCGGCCTAATTAATCCTCTCTATCGGCTGCCGTCGAGGGACGCGTGGTTTGCGAAGTGATTCGCCAGCCCGCAGCTTCACGGCGTAGTGTCCAAGTGTAGATGCTGTAGTCTTCTTGCTTTTCGTCGCCGCGGTAAACCGACCACATCACTTCACCGACGACCGTACATTGATCCGCGGAGCAATTGGACGCGCGGCGGGCTTTCTGGAAAGAAAACATTCTTTCCGGCCAGCGGGTGGAATACGTGTCCAACATAGTACGAAGCTGATCGCGGGTCATGGTCTTACCCGAATAAGTCACTTGATCGGCCCAAAGCTCATGAACCGCGCTACCCATTTTTTTATTCACGCGATGATCATATTTTTTCAGCATTTCTTTAAGCATCGGTACGACTTCTTTTAAACCCGCCGCATCCGCCACCTTCGGCAACGCGGAATCTTTGCCGTCTCTTCCGAAACCGATCATGCGCACCCGCGACTCATCCGAACCGTTGACGGAGTTACGTAGAAACTCGAGCTGATCGTAGACGTTCGTAAACATCTCGTACGTCCCGTTGCCGGCGTTTACAATACCGATGACGACCGCAATACCGTCCTGATCAAACGAGAACAAAGGGCCGCCGCTGTCGCCGTAATTGATGTTGCTTTTGCCGTCGGTCGTCGAGGGCCTGGTGATCGAGGCATCTTCGGTCATCGCGCAAAACCTTGGCGCGGGCGTATTAAAATCGAAGGTACCTCGTGAGCACCCGTAGACGTTCGTGGCATAAATTGGTTTACCGACGTAACGTGCCGAATTCGATAACGTAGGACATTTCGCCGCAGGACATTCCAACCCGAAGCCAACCGCGTAAGCCCACAGTTGACCGCTGGGATCCCGGGGAATGGATTTTGCGAAGATGTCACGTAAATGGTTTACGGAAACTTGCTTCAAAAAAGTCGGAAACCACGGCTTCCGATTCGCGGCCTTATACTTCGACCAAGCGTAGTCCAAAGGCAAATTGGCGTGCCCATCGTTCTCGGCGAAGGTAAAGAGGATTGCGATATCGTTCGTGCTTCCCGAATTTGGGCGGTACGCGGAGTGGACGCTCGCGCCCCACGCTTCAATTCCTTTTTTATCGGCGCGGTTTAACTTCACCACGACCTTTTGCACACGCTGATTGCTATTATCGATTAGGCAGTGAGCGGCCGTGAGAACCATGCCGCGTTCGAGCAGCGTGCCGGAGCACGCTCCGACCTTACCGTCTTTCATAGTCATTTCGATGTAACGTACGAAACCGAACTGCTTAGTGTCTGCAGCGAGGCCACCGTAAACGGCGTGGGCACAAGGTGATAGAATCGCGATTAACGCGAGTGAAAAAACAAAGCGCATCTAAAAATCCTCCGGGTTAGGCGAGAAGTGCCCGTTCGACTAGTTAAGGTCAATATTCATTAAAAATTATATAGTCCGATATCGTACGGAGTTTGCGATTGCTCGACGTGCTCGATGAATTTATCGCCCATCAAATAGTAGAGCAGCCAAGATAAGCCGCCGCCCGATGCGTACACCCACATCACGTTGTGAACTTCAAAAGGAACTTTATAGTAATTCCGATCGATACGAGCGAGGTCGGCATCGGTGGCGAGACCCGATCGTATTAAAGCTAGCGAGCCTACAAAGTGAGCTACGCCCTCGTGAAACTGGTATCTTGCGAAAGCTTGGTTACAATCAGGGTAGCTTCCGAAGCGGGGCCTCACCGAGTTGTAATACTCTTTTAAAAGCGCCTTAAGCGCGGAGGGATTGTCCTTGTTCCGGTGAATAGCGGCGAAATTCTTGGCCCACCAACGCTTCTCATTTTCCAGTGTCTTCACCCATTCCGGATTTTGCTCTACGCAAGTGGCGTAGTCCGCTCCCCGGTTCGCGGTTTGATATTTATGTTCGGCCTGGTAGTCATGAAACATCTCGTGAATGGCGTGGTAGATGTTCATTTGCTCAAAGGTGTAGCCGATGTTCCCCAGCGCTTCATTGGCCATTTGGAAATGCGACCGCTCCATACCGATCGAGCCGATAATTTTATTTAAAGTGCTAAACATCCTCAGATAAGCAGGAATTTCTAAGCATCCCTCGTTGAAACTCACCGGCGAGCAACTTGGATAGAAGCGTTTATGCTCCCGCACCATGGGCATCGGCATTTCGAGAAGCGTTCGATCCTCACATGCCTTTCCCAGCCCTTGGCTTAGAAGCTTCTCTCGGTCCTTCCCCGAGACGACGATGAAGCCATTGGTTGGCGCTTCGTATTCACGGACGGTAAACACGTAACGCGCTGGAAAGTCGCGCCATAGAGGCTGCCTTTGCAAACCGGTGATTACCTTAACCGCTTTATTTTCAAGAGGCGTCAAAGCGCAGTTCTCGGCAACGGCCGGGTGACCAAAGAGGGCCATCGCGGTCACCAGGACGCATATATTTAGCGTGATCTTCATAGGCTTTAACCAATGCCATCTCTAGGCCAGGAGTGGACGTCCATAATGGAATTTCGAGATTCAACTAAACTCAAAAGCGCGATAGGATCCCGCCATGGAAAACACCGGCAAAACACCTTCGGGCGACCCGATGCAATTCTTAAACGCCAAAAGTGAGATGGCCGCGGTCTGCCGGGGTTTCGATTGGGCCTCGACGCCGTTAGGTCCCCCTGAAACCTGGGATCAGAGCCTGCAGACGATGGTGGGCACGATCTTGCGGGCGGCTTTCCCCGCTTTTATCGCCTGGGGGCCGAAACGAATTCTAATTTTCAATGACGGTTATTGTCCCATGCTCGGAAATAAGGTGAGCCGCGCCCTCGGGCGTCCGTTTGAAGAAGTTTGGTCTGAAATCTGGCCGGATCTTGAGCCGTTGGTCCTGCAAGTTGACCGCGGCGAAACAAGGTACTTCGAAAATCTTAAACTCATCATCAATCGTAATAATCGGCCCGAAGAAGCTTATTTCACATTTTCCTACAGCCCGCTCCTCACTTCGGCCGGAAACATCGGCGGACTCTACTGCAGTTGCGTTGAAACGACCGAGCAAGTCAAAGCTACGCGAAAGCTTGAGCAAACCGAGACCGAGTTAACGGGCATCCTCGATTCGATGAACGAAGCGTTCTTCTCCATCGACAAAGACTTTCGGATTTCGCGCGCGAACTCTAATCACGAGCGTGAGACCGCGCGGCCCTTGGAAGAACAGATCGGTAAAAACCTACTCGAGCTTTATTTCTCCAGAGAGTCCGACAAAGAATCTAAGTACTGGATTGCTTACCACCGCGCTATGAAAGATCGGGTGCATATCTTTTTCGAGGATTACTACGAGCCGCTTGACCTCTGGACCGCCGTGAATGTTTACCCGCAGAAAGACGGCGGGCTCGCGGTTTTCTTCCGTAAAATAAATGACGAAAAGAATAACCAGGCCGAGTTACTGCGTGCAAAAGAAGAGGCCGAACGTGCCAATCACCTTAAGTCGGCTTTTCTCGCGAATATGTCGCACGAGATCCGCACCCCGCTCGCGGCCATGATCGGATTCGCCGATCTGCTAAAAGATCCCGGCATCAGCGCCAGCGAAAAATCGAATTACATCGACATCCTTCACAAGAACGGCGAACAACTTGGGCGGGTCATCAACGACATTCTCGATCTCTCAAAAGTTGAGACCGGGCACATCAACTTCGAGTACATGGATGTCGATCCTTACCAGGTCGCGCAAGAAGTGGTCTCATTAATGGCCGTGGTTTCAAAAGAGAAGGGTCTCGCGCTTATATTAGAAAAAGCCGAATCAACCCCGCAATCCTTAGTGACCGACCCGACGCGAATGAAGCAAGTGTTGATGAACCTCATCGGCAATGCGCTCAAGTTCACCAAAGTCGGCTCGATAAGAATCAGCTTGTCCGGTTACGACGGTGATGGCGGCGCCAAGTGCTGCGCGTTCGAAGTCACCGACACCGGCGTCGGCATTCAACCCGAATCTTTCGCCCGGCTATTTAAGATGTTTAGCCAGGCCGACAATTCAATGACCAGAAGATTCGGCGGGACGGGCTTAGGACTCGCGTTGTCACGCTCGCTCGCGCGGGCCATGGGCGGCGACGTGAAATTGCAAAGGAGCGAAGTCGATATCGGAAGTACCTTTCGTTTTTCGATCGAAAGTCGCGAGAGCCTCCGCCCAAACCGAAACGGTGAAACCGCTTCGGAGATCGCCGCGCGTGAATTCTCCGACCTGACCGATGATTACCTCAAAGATTTGCGCGTTCTGTTGGTTGAAGATTCGCCCGACAACCAAGAGCTTATCTGGCGTTACCTTTCAAAATACGGCGCGCGCGTAGAGATCGCCGATAACGGCTTCGAAGGCATCGAAAAGGCAATGGCGTCGGACCATGATCTTGTCCTTATGGATTTGCAAATGCCGGTCATGGACGGCTACACCGCTACCGGAAAGTTACGCGCCAAAGGCTACCGCAAGCCGATCATCGCGTTGACCGCGCACGCGATGGCCGACGTTCGCAAGAAATGCCAAGACGTCGGCTGCAGCGATCACTTGCCGAAGCCGATCAACCCGACCGACCTGGTACGCGCGATCGCGTTTCACGCCCGGCGCTAGACGTTCCCGGCTGTGCCTTTGTCCTACTTCCCCGTCATGCAGTTATTCAACTTGAACTCTTCGCCCTTCGCTTCTAGCGCGGCTGTGCAGACCTTCGGAACTTTATCTAAAATGGCCGCGGCATGAAGTAACCGGTACAGATAAGTGGAATGTCCTTCTTTGTCCGAATCTGAACGGTTCAGGGTGAAAGCACCGGCGTCCTCGGCATGAGACCGCTGGCAATAAGCATCCACTTTCTCACCGCTCAGATTATATCCGAGCAGATCGGCGAAATCTTCTTCGAGGTACTTCTTACTGCCCGCCTTGCTCATGACGAGGCAACTCCGCCAGCCGTCAAACTTCGCGCGGCTATGATTGCTTACTTTTTCCCTGCGGATAAAACCGCTGAGGGTATGAGAGTATTCGTGGAAAGCGATATTACGTCCTAGCTTTGGTTCTTTGATCGAGTGCGCGCCAACCCCTACCCGGTCGCTTGCCATGTCGGATTCGTCCGCGATCGGTTCACCCTTCGAAATGCATAATTTGTCGGTCTCTTCGGCCAGTTGGTTTAAGCTATCGCCCGAGCTCCCGGACATCAGAAAAACGACCACACCAAGTTGTTTAGCCTCTTTTGAGCGATTCATCCATTCGTTGGTCGCTTGCGCTTTAATGTTTGCGAGATCCTGTACAACATCTTTCATCCAAATTTCACGCGTCTTCGGCGGATCAATCTTTAAGCTCGCAAAGAAAGGCCTCACGCTGCCCATCGTTTCGGTAGAGAGGTGTGGAGTCAGCTTAGCGATGTATTCATTTCGCCAAACTTTTTCGACAGGTTTGAAGTTTTCGATTTCTTTGTTGGTCTGGGGGAAATATTTCTCAATCGCGACCGCTCCGGTGTAGCAGTAGGAAGCAGTTTTGGTCAGCGAGGCTACGACCGGTTGGTCTTTCGCGCCGGCGCCCGCTAAGTATTCATTGATATTTTTCAAGCGCGCTTCCGCTTCGCTTAAAAGTTTTGCCGAAACCAAATCGCGAACTTTGAGAGACTTACGTTCCTTCGAGATCGGGAATGCCTCTACCATACGAGCTAACACAAGCGGTGATCCATAACGCTCGTTCAACCTTTCGATATCATAAGCGTCGAACTTCTGCGACGTAAGCCGCTCCCTTACCTTGCTCCAGTTTTCAACACCGGCAAAGACCGCCTCACGGGGCATGCCAAAATGCGTGGCGAGCGTTGTCTCGTTCTTCTCTATTTCCGCAACGGCCTCATTCACTTGTTTCTGTAATTCTGTTTCGGAAAACCTTTGCCGAAGGATGCCGTAATGTTCATACGCAACGGGCGGAACTTCCTTCTGGAGTTTACGATAAACAGTTGTGGCCTTAAGCGAAGAGTCGACGTCAATCCCGGGAATCTTCTTCAAGGCTTCGCGCGTAGCGGCGCTGTCCACGCTTCCGTCCGCATTAAGTATCATCTCGGATAGATGGTCTGTACTTGCATCAATTTCACGGAGTTGCAGGGCGCGCGCCGATGTGATCGACTCATCTTGACGATACGCTTGAATCATATTTTCAAGCGCAACCTTTTCTTCCGCCAACTCTTCCCGCCCGGACGAAACGGCGGCCTGGATCAACGGCAAAAATTCTTTGGATTGCCGATCGTAATTTTTTACGGAGTACTCATTGAGCTCACGTTGATACCGACCGAGTTCATCGCCACATAGCTCGCGTAAACATTGTTGCCAGGGCTGAAGGACCAGCGTGGAAGGATATTGAACTCCGGCATTCGGGACACTCTCGCCGGCGCTATTCGCTGTCCGATCGTCCGCAAAAATTTGGTTACCAAGAAGCACGGCGACGGTGATTAGTACCCACTTTATTTGCATTTAAGACGCGCCTGGATTTGGAGTGAATAGAATTTCTTATCGAGATTATTGATCGAGGCCGGACTTCGTAACGAGCGCAATAAATGCCGTTGGCCATCTATGGTCGCAGCCGGCCGGAGCGTGCCTCCTTTAATCTTGGGGAATCGTTTGATCTCTTCGCTACCTTCGGTCCAGAAAGCGGTGATCATTTGTTCGTTGCAGGTTGTGCGTTTGATAAAAAAATTCCCCGCACCCGAGCGAAATAATAAATTTTTATCGTCGAGAACCAGCGTGTAAGTGCGGCTGAGACTTTCGACCTTCAACGTCCGTACCGGCGCCGCGAACGCACCGTTCATCAATAAGAAAAACATCGCTACCATAAGGTCCCCCGACCCGTTTACGCCGGCAAAGTTAGAATCAATGGGCGGTCGTTCGTGATGACCATCGTGTGTTCGTACTGTGCCGTTAAGAATTTTTTGTTCGTGATCAAGGTCCACCCGTCGCCGGCGTCGAAAACGTTGCGCGCGCCCGTCGACAGAAAGGGTTCGATCGTGATGACTTGGTTTTGCTTCAAAATGCGTTTGTCTTTTGGATCATAGTAACCGGGAATAAAACCCGGTTCTTCGTGCAAACCGCGGCCGACGCCGTGGCTACCGAGATTTTCAATGACGGTAAGTTTGTTCTTACGCGCGTGCAGCGAGATCGCCTGCCCGATTTTATTCAAGGGCTGCCCGGCGCGCGCTTCGAGCATCGCGAGCTCCAAAGCTTGTTTCGTCGCCGCGCAAAGCCTTAGCTTCACGTCCGATTCGGGCGGGATGATGAACGACCCGCCGGTGTCGGCGAAGTAACCGTCCATCTCGGCCGAGACATCGATGTTGACGAGATCGCCCGCAAGCAGCACCTTCGCGCCGGGCACGCCATGCGCGGCTTGCTCATTCACGCTGATGCAAGTCGCCCCCGGGAAATTGTAAACCAATTGCGGTGCGGAGTTCGCACCGTGAAACTCGAGATATTTTTTGCCGACAAGGTCGAGTTCGGCCGTCGTCATGCCGGGCTCGAGGACCCGGCCCATGGCCTGCAAGCAGTTTGCGACGATGCGGCCGATTTTACCTAAGGCGATTAGATCTTTTTCGGATTCGACAGACATGCGTCTATCGTAGCATGACTAGTTTTTTTCGGGATGCAGAAAAGTGACGGAACCGGGCTTCGCGTGCTCGGCGAGGTCTTGACGCGCCTTTTCGAGGCCGCTCGACATCATATCGTTGAGCTCTTCGGTGATGGCCTGTGCTTCGGCCAACTGGTCGGGCGTACCTTCAAAACCGGCGGCACAGGCCAAAAGTAAAGACGACCCGCCTTGGATCTCGTCAAAGTATTGCATGTCGAACACGATGGAATAATCGTCGTCCGTAACCACGGCATCGGAAGCCGACGGTGACTCGATAATCTTCCACTCTTTTTCGGGGTATTCTTCGGAGGCGATGGCAAGCGATAATTCGCATAGATCGATGTTCTCGAAGTGATCACGCAGCCACTCAAGATTGCGAACCATGACCTCGCCCGTGATTAAGCTGAGTTTATATTCGGCGAGCGCTTGTTCGGGATCGTGTTCTTTCGCGTCTTCGTAAATAAACTCAACCCGCTCGCGCCAGCGGTCTTTTAAGTTTTCGAGAGCTTCCGCGATGCCGGGATTTTTCAACTTTTTGAAGTCGTGAAACCAGAACATACGAAAATTAAACTGCTGGGGCGGAAATCGGTTCATGACTTTTAACTAGCCGGAATACACCTAAATGACAACGTCTGATCTCACGCGAGCACCGTGCCCGCGTGAGATTTTTGTCCTAATGCGCGCGCAAATCAAACCTGTCTAAATTCATAACTTTTGTCCAAGCCCGCGCAAAATCACGTATAAACTTCGTCTTGGCATTCGGTGAGGCGTAGGCGAAGGCGACGAACCGTAAATCGGAACTAGATCCGAAAATCAGGTCGTGCGTCGTCGCGGTCCACTTTTCACTCCCCGATTGACGATCTCGTCCGACAAAGACGCCGGGCTCGGTTTCGGACATGCTCCACACGGTCGAGGCATCCAGAAGCTGAATGAAGAAGTCATTCGTGAGAGTTCCGGGACGTGTCGTGAAAACGCCGTTCTTCGAACTATTGTAATTGGCGCCGAGCACGCGTAATCCGCCCGTAAGGACGGTCATCTCCGGTATCGTTAAAGTGAGTTGATCTGCACGATCGACGAAAGCCTGCGCGGGGCTAAGATAATTCGAGTTCAGATCGTAGTAATTTCGGAAGCCGTCGTTAGTGACTTTCAAAAAGGCGAATGCATTCTCGTCCGTCTGCTTTTGAACGGCATCGGTCCGGCCCGGTGTGAACGGGATTTTGATCGTTACGCCGGCGAGCCGCGCGGCCTCTTCGATGCCGTGGTCACCGGCGATGACGATGAGATCGGCGAGCGAAACCTTTTTGTTACGGGCCGTATTTGCCGAGTTGAAACGGGCTTGAATAGTTTCGAGTGCGGCTAAGTTACGTTGCAGAAGTTGCGGTTCGTTGACATCCCAATCTTTTTGCGGAGCCAGGCGTAGTCTCGCGCCGTTGATGCCGCCCTTCATGTCCGAACCACGATACGTGGCGCCCGCCGCCCACGCGGTCTTCACTAGATCGGCGACTTTTAAATTTGCGGCGCGGATTTGCGATTTCAAATTAATCACATCGCGATCGTTGATCATCCGGTAGGTCACCGCGGGCACCGGATCTTGCCAAATAAAATCTTCGCGCGGGAAATCGCGGCCGAGATAGCGGGTCTTCGGGCCAAGATCGCGATGGGTTAATTTAAACCACGCCCGCGCGAAGGCCTTCTCAAACTCTTTCGGATTATTTAAAAATTTAGTCGTGATGATCCGGTAGGCGGGATCGTCGCGAAGAGCGATATCCGTCGTTAACATCATAAGCGGCTCGGGGGCGGGCGTGTGCGCGCCGGGTGCGTGATTCTCGGGCGGCAAATTTTCGGCGAACCATTGGAACTTTCCACCGGGACCTTTTTGTAACACCCAATTGTATTTATACAGGTTCGATAAATATTCGTGCGTCCATCTGGTCGGCGCGTTGGTCCACGGGCCTTCGAGCCCACTGGTCACGGTGTCCTCGGCGTTGCCTTTGCCGCAAATATTCTTCCAGCCTTGCCCTTGATCTTCGACCGGCGCACCGGCGGGAGGCGGGCCCGTTAAACACTTATCGGGATTATGCGCCCCGTGCGCTTTTCCGAACGTGTGCCCGCCTGCGATCAACGCCACCGTTTCTTCGTCGTTCATGCCCATGCGGCCGAAGGTGATGCGGATATGGTTGGCCGCAAGCAGAGGATCCGGCTTACCGTCGGGACCTTCGGGATTCACGTAGATAAGTCCCATCACGCTCGCGGCGAGCGGCGGCATAAGATTGCCGTTTTCATCGAAGCGGTGACTGTCTAAAAATTTATCCTCAGGGCCCCAATAAACTAAATCCGGAGACCAGTCATCGGTGCGGCCGCCCGCAAACCCGAGAGTTTGAAATCCCATATCGCGCATCGCTTCGTCACCCGCGAGCACCATCGCGTCCGCCCACGAGAGGTTGGGATAATACTTGTCGACCAGCGGTTGCAGCAGTAAGCGTGCCTTATCGAGGTTGGCATTGTCGGGCCAACTGTTCAAAGGCTCGAAACGCTGTTGCCCACCGTCGGCGCCCCCGCGACCGTCGGCCGCGCGGTACGTGCCGGCGCTATGCCAGGCCATGCGGATGAAGAACGGCCCGTAGTGACCGTAGTCCGACGGCCACCAATCTTTCGACTCGTGCATTAATGCTCTTAAATCGCGGCGAACCGCTTTAAGATCTAACTGCGCAAAAGCCCGTGGGTAGCTGAAATCTTCACCGAGCGGATTTACTCCTTCGAGAGGTTTTAGCGCGGAGACATCCAACAAGTTCGGCCACCAAAAATCATTGGGCCTTGGTTTACCCTGCGCGTCCGTCGTTACGACCTTCGTCCCGGCTGACTGAACGTCGATTTTGGGAAGATAACGTTCCATCGGGGGCAAATTTTTATCCTGCGGTCGCAACGCCGAGTGCGGGGCCGTTGCGGGTGGCGCGCCTGATTTTTTGCCATACCCGGGCCAGGCCGCCGCCGTCACCGTGAAAGCAAAGGCCGATGTGGCCACCGCCCACCGAACTAATTTTGCGAGTTGAGCTTGCTGCATGACGAAACTCCTTGTTGTTCATCCTCGCGACCGCAATCATTTGCGTGCCGACGCTATGAAAGTGGACCCGTTCATCTTATTCGTCGAGATAAGAGTCTCTTACCGTTCCGTTAAGCCGTGCTTACTTGGCTCGGTAAGTTGCGATAAACCTCACCGTCATCCTTAAGTCGTAGGTGGCCGAATAACGTCACCCGACCGTCGAACCGGTGACTATTCCTGAGTCTGGGCCCGAATGGATTCGGTCTGGCGAGTTCGCGCTTTGCAAGTTTGTTCAGGCATGCGCCTATCGTTGTTTTTAGTTCTCACGATTTTAGCTAGCCCGGCGTGGGCCGATCAATCTGCTTGTGGTTCAGCCGCCCCTGAGCATCGACTTGAAAAAGCCATTACGGACGCCAACGACAAAATCATTACGTGGTTGGCGAAGCGCTCGGCGCCTTTAGCGACGTGGGACCGCGCCATGTTCGGACCGACCTTGGACGGAACCTATTTTTACCGCCTCGGTGAGCAGGAGCAATGGGATGTCATGTCTCTAGGCGACCGGCTTATGGCTCGAAAAGAGGAGCTCAATTCGCAGGGCTTCCCGCAACCGAAGATTGACGAACTCGAACTTGTTCTACTTGCGAACAATTCGGCACGCGCTATCGCGGCCCCTCAAGTCGTTCGCTGCGCTAAGCATTTTCCCGGCGGAGATGAGCGCATCGAGCTTACCGAAAGAGATCCGGTTTTCTTCTCATCGGTGGAAGAGACCAAAAAGTTCTTGCGGCCGTTTGAGCATGTTCTCGAATCCGCCGCGCCGCCGACCTGCATGATGCTGAGTCACGGCAAATACCGCCACGAAGCTTTCGGTGCGGCGCCCGAACAATCGATAGGTCCTTTGTTTCCGATTATGAAATTCGAAGATATACCGGCATCGGTCAACCCCGGGATCATTTCTTACCTCCGTAATAAATTGAATTTTAAGGGCGTCATGATCACCGACTACGCGCTGATGGGTGCCTTTTTCGGAATTTTTAAACACTGGCCCGTCCATGGGGATATCACTAATCAATTTGGTCTATCTTCGGTTTACGCAGCGACCTACACGGGCATCGATTTGATACCCTCGGTTATCTTCAGAGATCCTTACACCGCAAAGGGTGTGCAAGGGTTAGAAAAAGCACTCGCCCAGATCGATCGCACGTCGCTGAAGGATTGGAATAATCAACTCAACTTGTGGCTCCTGGATTTTTCGCAAAGAATCGGCGCTCCTTTATCCGTTGCCGATGTCAGCAAGCTTTCCCTCGTAACAAAGATTTATTTGAAAACGCCACCCTTCGCCGAGTCAGACGGCGCAAAGTTTGATTTTATAACAAAAGATTTACCGTTGAAGTTTGCCAAGCAGTTAAGAGTCTATGCTTTTGGTAAAGACATCTGGAATCGTTCGGGCGTGATGACCTTGTTGCAACGGCAGTACATCATCGAGAGTCTAACGGGCCGGTCCTTCGCGTTGCCGCCATCCAAGACCGAAGACGAGAATAAGTGGTACGCGGATCTTTTTGCCGACGCTACGTTCAAACAAAGTTACGCCGAAATTAAATGGGACCAGCCACAGATGCTCAACGCGTTTTGCCGCGTGCTTGAAGACAAGCGAAGGCGATAACCCCCGCTAAACCTTCGGTGCATGGTGCAAGATATTTTTGAAACGGTCGTGGTAGGCGGAGTCGCCCATTTGCCCGAGCGCACCGGCACAAATGAACCAACTCGATAAGGTCTGTAAATCCTGAAACGGATTTGGCACCCACTTGGGACTTTTAATAAAGCCCTCTTTGTGGGCGGCGGTCACGTGGCCCATCTCGGAAAGCGCAAGCTTTCCGGAAAAAAGAAGTGGGAGACAGTCGGTGCGGTTTTTCGTCAAGCAGTACTGTACGAAGTTAAAACATTCGATCAAACCACGAAGGTAAGCCACGTCTTTCGTGAAGGCTTGGCCCGTTGAAAGATCCGTACCGCGAAACGCACGCGACATGAGTTGGAACGATTCGCCCTTATGGTAATTGAGACCACGTAAGTGTTCGTAAACCTCTTTCGGGCTGGCACCTTGCTCGGCCATGCCGACGTTGATGACCCGGTCGGCTATCTTAAGCAAACGCTGAGGGTAGATACTATTCGAAAAAATCTCCATCAGAACGGCGAGGCCTTCTTGCGTGCTCGTACAGCGGGGGCTGTCGAAGCTAAGGAATTTGGCGTAAGGCTGCGCGCGGCCGTTGGTCCCGGTCGCGACGTGGGTGTAGGCTTCATGATAAATCAGCACCTGGATGTCGCGGGTTGAGAATAAAGCGTCCTTACGGAACTTGATTTTGCCGGCACCCGCCGCGGCGTTCGCGACGATCTTATCCGAAATTTGCAAATCGATATTCTCGAGCAAATGCACTTGCCGAAAATGCGCTTTGATCAATTCGATCACCGCGGGCGCCGGGATGACTCGCTCGTCATCGAGACTTTGTTCCGGCGTAACGAGACGTACGATCATTTTGCGTAAGGTTTTTGCGTACTCCAGAACCGTCGTGCCGTCCGAAAACAATTTATCCGAGGCCGAGCCCCACAAGGTGCGACTTTGCGGATAAAAATCTTTTGTCCCGATCGACGAAAGAAGGCGAGTGACTTCCTGGTAGTCCCCCGCCCGCCCGACCATCAAGTGCGCTACCGGAGAATCATCTCCCAGCAGCCGCCGGGTCCGGTGCTTAAATTTTTCGATCTCCCGCATCTTCTCCGTGGTCTCGAACTGTAAATTTCTTTTTGGGTAAAGATTGTCGATTTTAGAAGTCAGCCGCCCGCGCCGGTGAAACGAGGCTTCGTGTTCACGGTCCCACGCGACGTGCGACAAAATTCTAAGCGGAATTTGCGTGTTCCTAAGCTGCATCGAAAGCATCTTACAAGCTCGCCGGGCAGCACCTTTTGAATTTTGGGAGGCTTCCGCCGTAACTTGCATCTTTATCCTTCGTTGGGGACGGTGTGACCAATGCAAAGGTCAATCCACGCCCGTCGAATCCGAGATGCCGAAATTCACCCGTTGCCGGGTCATTGTTCCCCGGTCCGGGGGCAAATAGAAACGGCCACCCTAAAGTGGCCGCTTCATTCATAATGATTCAGCTTACGAGATCTTCACGTCTTTGAGTTCCTTTGGTTCCTCGTTTTTCGAACCTAGCAACTTGCTGAAAAACCCGCCCTTGCCGGATTGAATTTCAATCGTACGGGCCTTAGCCGATTCGGCCTTAGGGATTGCGATGTTCAGCACGCCGTCTTCGTAATGCGCTTCCACTTTCGAAGTGTCGATCGAATCCGGTAGCATAAACGTGCGGTGGTAGCTCGCTGTTCCGTAACTACCCTCTTGCCGGCTTCGCTCACCGGTGATCACCAGTTGGTTGCTTTGGACTTCAATCTTGATGTCTTCTTTTTTCACGCCGGGCATGTCGAAGCTCACCAAGTAATGATCGTTCGTGACGCGGATGTCACTTGAAGGCCGGAAGCCGACCGTGCTTGCGTAACTTGGCCGCAAGAGGCTGTTCACGATGCCGTCGAAATCGCCGATCATCTCATTAACTAAATCGCGAGAATAAAAAGGGCTTAGATGTCTCATTTATAACCTCCTAAAAGATGTCATCCAAACTTTCCGTAGTTACTTTGTGATCCGTTTTTTTACCGTCAAGGTGGACGGTTTTATTTTTCCTGTCTGGAAGGGAGATGGTGCGTTGGAGCTTGGCGGCGAAGTTTCGCATGAATGTCGGTATTTTGTGTTCTTCGGAACTGTGCTTGTAGGGAACCGTGTTTATAGGAATGTCAGTCTAAGCCCGACTTATCGCACCGCTTAAATCCTGGAATTTAAACGGTGCGATAAATAAATCCTGTTAAACCGGCATTACGGCGGGCCCAATCGCAAAGCTCCAATTTTAAAAGCGAAGATACATCCTGAATATCCATCTTATAGATACGCGCTTTGACCAACGCCCGCGCTTTTTAATATCTAGAAAATGAGATAGCTTCCCAACAATGAGGTCCCCTATTTGGCTGATTTTGCACGATCCGAAATCCACAACCGGTACGACGGAACGCTGGTGCGTGGAAAAGGGAATCGGATTTGAAATTGTGCAAGCGCCCGAACTAAAAACCGATGAGCTACCCGACGCCGCCATTATTTTCGGTGGAGATATGCAAGTTTGGGAAACCGAAAAATATCCCTGGCTCAGCCGCGAGAAAGCTTTCGTCGCGCAGATGCTCAATGCCGACAAACCGATACTCGGTCTTTGTTTAGGCGCGCAACTCATTGCCGAACAACTCGGCGGTGAGGTCACCGATATGGGCATGGACGTGATCGGCTGGTTCCCGGTCCAAACGGATGAGGAAACCATCCTCCCTTTTCATTGTCACAGTTCAAAATTCAGCCTTCCGGCGGGCACGGTTCGCATCGCCGGTGATGAAATGATTAATCAAGGCTTTCGTAAATTCGGGCACCAGGTGGGATTGCAATTTCACGCCGAGATGGACCGGCCGCGCTTGGCGCACGCGCTAGAAAAATGAAGCGCGCTGAAAGAAGGCCGCGTGCAAGAGCCCGCCGAGATCAATCTAGCGCTTGATCGAAAGATAGATAACCTTCGCGTTTGGTATTTTGGCCAGCTCGACGCTTGGTGGAACGCGCGCGAAATGTTTGTACAAAATCAATCCGGGGACTAGATAGCGTGAAGCTTTCACGATAACGAACCCTGGAGAACACTATGAAAAGTAACTATGCTTTCGCCGCGATAATTTCCATTCTGCTCGCCGGTTTGATGCTCCCGGCGCGGAGTGAGGCTTACGGCGACGACCGTTTTGAATTTACCCCCTGTGACCCTATCCCCTATCAGCCCTATTCTCGGCCGGATCCGGAACGGTGCGCCGCTTGGCGGGCGCGGGAAGAGGTTCGCCGGCAAAAAGAGTCGGCGGCGGATCGCAAAGCCAATCCTAAGTACTACCGTGGCCTCGCAATCATCCGCAGTCATCTCGCAAGCCAGGGTTACGATGCGTCTTCATATTCGATCATCGGCACGCACGTCGGCTTTAAAGGCGCAGACTTCAGCTGCACGATCACGGATGTGGACTCTCTCGCGCCCGGACTCTCGTGCTATAAAAAACACTTCATGACGGGACCCCGATCTAGTGATTAAGGTCGGTTAAGGACATTAGCACGTAGGGAGCAAATGGAGCACGCGGAGCAAAGTATTTTCGTCACCCTGATGTTTGTCGGTGGTGCGCTGGTTTTGGTCTTAATCAATGGATTTTTTGTCGCGGCCGAGTTCGCGATCGTCAAAGTAAGACGAACACGCCTGCAAGAATTGGCAGGCCAGGGGGTTGCCGCCGCGCGGATTTCGATTCTTTGCGTGGATCAACTCGACGATTACCTGTCGGCCACGCAGCTCGGTATCACCTTGGTGAGTCTCGGGCTAGGTTGGATCGGCGAGGAAGCTTTTTTTAATCTGTTCAAATATTTGATTCCGATCGTTCCGGGCGTGAGCACCACCGCTTACCACGCCGTAGCGACCGGCGTGGCGTTCTTCATTATCACTCTTCTCCATGTCGTACTGGGAGAATTGGTGCCGAAGAGTATGGCGATACAAAAGGCCGAGAAAATCACGCTCGTGATCGCCCGCCCTTTAAGATTATTCTATAGGATTGCTCGCCCGCTGATCAAAGCGTTCACCTACCTCGCGACGCTTGTCTTAAAATTGCTTGGATACGACGGGCTGGAAGAGCCCGCGCTTTCCGAAGAAGAACTCAAGCTCGTGATGAAAGAGTCGCACGAAGACGGCGTCATCTCGGAGGCGGAAGCGCAGATCATCAATCGCGCCTTCGCATTTTCGGACAAACGCGCCCGTGACATCATGACCTCGCGTGAGCGGGCGCAATTCTTAAGCCTTAACCGCACCATCGACGAGAATCTAGCGGTGACCCGGCAAAGGATGTACACGCGCTTTCCGTTGGTGAGAGATACCTTCGACAACGTCATCGGAACCGTACATATGAAAGACGCTTGGATCGAACTCGCCAAAAACCGCAGTAACGCGTCTTTCGAAAAAACCGCGCGCCCGCCCGTCTTCGTCGATCCCCGTATGCGGCAGGATAAATTGCTAAAGGTTTTTAACGAAAGCCGAACGCACCTTGCGGTCGTCAGAGATCCGCGCAGTAAGAAGAACTTGGGCGTCGTCACGATCGAAGACGTGCTCGAAGAACTTGTCGGCGACATCAAAGACGAACACGGGAACTGATTTTACTTAAGGGCTTTCGAGATCTTTACGGCAATTAAAAATCGCTTCGCCGTTCGTCAGCTCCCAATAGAAAGCGTGAAAGGGCGCGCCTTGCCAGCGCGCCGAGGCGACGGGCTCCCAACGGCTACCGATGTATTCGAAGAAATGAAGGGCGGCCCATTCGTGAGGTTCGTCGGCGACGTAGCGTTTTTCGAACGTCAGGTGGTTCTCGTAATCTAGTTCGTAGTGACCGCCGTCGAGGTGAAAAGTCGCAACGCCCACAAAGCGCCGGGCCGGGATCTTGCCGGTACCCGAATCCAACACGTGATAGGATAGCCAACGCTCCTGCGCCGAAATTTTCAGCATACGCGGGAAATAGAAAGCACTTTTAACCAGTTCGTCGGGCGTGGACTGGCGCAAGCTAATGTCCGCCAGGCGTGAGCGCACGAGGACCGAAGAAGGGACATCGCGGTCGAACTTGCGTGCTTTTGAAATATCGCCGAACTTTATATTTACCGCGGCGGTGAACGTGGCGATCGCGTCGACGATCCGGTTGGAAGTGCCCACGGGCAGTTCCGTGCCTTCCGAGGTGTAAACCTCAGGACCGTTCGCGTAGAAGCGGTCAGGCTGCGGCAGCGCACCGGCCGCGACGGGTAAAAAGAAAAACCAAAGTTTAAGGGTATGTTTGATCATAAATCCATCCGGCATCAAAAATGAAGCCCGACGGATAGCACTATCCGGAAGTTTTCACTATGGCCTTTTTCAATTCTTCTAAGCCGGCGTTTCCTTAACGACGGCCTTGGCCGGTTTGTCGCCACGGAGCCCTTGGAACGAGCCGTGGCGAATTATGCCGCCCCCGGTCCACGCGCTAAACTGAATTTCGCCCACGAGTTGAGGCTTTACCCAGCGGATGCGGCCACCTTTCGGCGACTTAAGCGTAAACGGTGATTTTTTTGTCTCGAGTTTCAGCAATTTACTTTCGAGTTCACGCAGCGTCTGTTGCGTAAAGCCGGTGCCGATTTTTCCGACGTATCGCAAGTCCTTACCCTCGAATACTCCCATCAGCAATGAGCGCAGACCGCGGCCGTCGGGGGCGTCGGATTCGACAAAACCGCCGATGACAAACTCTTGCCGGTTCGAACATTTTATCTTCTGCCAGTCTGAATTACGCCCGGAATGATAAGGAGCATCGGCGCGTTTCGAAATAATGCCTTCCATTTCTCGGTCGCAATTTTTCTTCAATAACGCTTCACCGTTGTTTACCGAGTGTTCGCTAAATTTAATCTGCGCGTTGCTCTTCAGGATAAGCTTCTTCAGTAATTTTTTTCTTTCGATAAGCGGAAGACCACGCAAATCTTTTCCGTTGAGTTCGAGGAGATCAAAAATATAATAAATAAGGTGTTTGGACTCGCCCTCCGACAAAGCATTTTGCAAGCCCTGAAAATCGGGTTTGCCGTCTTTACCTTGCCAAACGATTTCACCGTCGAAGATCGCCTGCTCGGCTTTTATTTTCGCTAAACCCTTCGCGATGCCGCCGTAGGCCTCCGTCCAATCAAGACCGCTCCGGGTTAAAAGTTGCACCTTCTTGCCGAAGAGGCCCGAAACCGTACGGTAACCGTCAAACTTCATCTCGTGCAGCCAGGCTTCGCCTTGGGGCACCGACTTCATCAACTGCGCCAGCTGCGGTGGCCTGAACCATTTCGGCGGTGCCGAGAGTTTGCGTGTTCGTTTCGGATTTGCAACGCGAATAATCTTAGGACGGTAATCGCGCAAATTTTCCCCCGGCGTGACCGAAAATGAAAGAAGCTAAAGCTAATTAGCAAGGCAGGTGCCAGCCCGGGTGGCGTTCCCTCGCGCACGTGGCCGCATACGGGTACTAAAATGAACGTTCTCGCTTTAACATTGCCCCGCGCCGAACGCGGCGGTAGATAGCTCCTCCCCCAACCGTTTGAAGGAGCTGAGAATGCGTTTGTTGAGTTTAACTTGTTTAGTGTTTTGCCTGATGTTCACGGCCGGCGCCGCCTGGGCCGATTCCATTTTCGTTAAGCCTGTCCAAAGCCGCGGCCTCAGCGCCGACGAAGAAGGTACGGTTAATGATTTGCTGAAAATGGCCGTGGGTCGCGAATCAAAACACAGCTTGAGCCAAGAGTCTGCGGGCGCGGAAGCTACCCTCTCCGGCCAAATCGTTAAGTTGGGCAACGCTTATCTGTTCACGCTACGCAAAGAACGATCGGGCCGGAACACGGTACAACGTGAATTAAAGGTAGCCAGTTTCGAGGAAATGGACGTCGTCACTTCAAGATTAGTTCGATCGGTTTTGAGCGAAGACTCGAACGTGGCGCAAGTCGACGAGGTTACGGAGCAAGAAACTAAAGCGAACACCCTAAGGCTTAAATCCGTGCGCCAATTTCAATTCGGCTTCGGGCCCGCGTGGATGTCTGGCTTGCGCGCCGTGAAGCCGGCCAGCGCTTTCAGCCTAGGCTACTCATGGAGTTTGGAACAAGATTACGAACTGCTCACCATGTTCGAGTATCTTAGCAATCCCGAAAGCGCCACGTTCAGTTCTTTGTCGCTGGGCATGGGTTATTACTTTATGCGTTCGCGCCACAGCCCGTTCGTCATGGCCGATTTCGGTTACGGCTGGGCCGCCGTACCGACCGGCTGCGAAGGTTTGTGCTTAGCCGAACGTTGGAACCGCGATCGTGCTTCGGGCTGGGGTCTCGGCGCATCGCTCGGATACAAATTTTTCCGGACTTCAACGGTCAATGTATCGTTGGTCGGCCGTTACGAGTATTTGCTCGATACGATTCGCGACGAACATCCCGCGAAGACCACCGTAAAACTCGTTTTATCTTTTTAGTCCTTCGATGAACGTTGCGCGGGAATTTATTCCCCGCAACGTTTGCGATGGTTGATTCAAGTGAGCGTTTAAGCGTATTAACCGTTAACTAAAACAAACGGAGAATATTTATGAAACTTGCCCTCGCCTTTGCTGCCCTTATCGTAAGCGGCCTCGTCCACGCCCAAGAAATGCCGAATCTATTTGCGCAAAAAGCCGCGCGTGATCAAGCCGTCGCGACCCAAGCGCGGAACGAGCGCATGTCTAGCACGCAGCAACGGTTATTAATCGGTATGCAGCGTCTCCCGTCGGGCTTGAATTCGGCGACCGCTCAATGTTCGGATGGTTGGAACAACGGGGATTTCGAGAATAAAGTGGCCGAGGTCTGCAACGCGAAGGGTTGCTTCTCCTACTATTCACGGGATCCGCAAAGAGCTTACGGCTTTATTTTTACCTGTAACTTCTATTTAAATAACGGTTCGCAATGTCACGCCGAGGCTTTCTCTTCGCCGCGCAACGGTTATTCGGTCCATTGCGTAATGCCTAATCTTCAGAACATGCCGCGCAAGTTGATTTACACGGATAATTAATCACATTTCAGAAGTGCAAAGGTTGGACGCCCTAAGCTAAGGGCGTCCAGTTGCGTGGGCCGACTAGTAATAAAAACGGCGGCGCATGCCTAAACCGTAACCGCGGCGATAGTACCCGCCGTATCCACGGCCGTACCCGTATCCGTAACCGCGATAGTAGCGGCCATAACCGTAGCCCGATCCGAGCCCGAGGGCACTGTAAGGCGAAAGGTATCCGTAGCGGCCGTAGCCGTAACCCGAACGACCGTAGCCATAACCGTATCCGTAACGGGAAGAATCATAGTCGTAGGTTTCTTGTTCAGTCTTCGTGCCGCGCTTCGTACGGGGCTCAACGTATTCTTTCTCGACCTCGGGTTCCGGCTTTCTTTTCGGTTCCGCCGAAATCTCAACGACGGCTTCGGCGCCTTTCAAGACGGTGTCGCCCGTGAAAAGAAGTTTCCAATTTGTCGAGTCTTCAAAACCCGAGGGGTAGAAGGAAACGGCATTGGCCGTAAGTCCCCGCGGGTCGGTTGTTTCCTGGCCCATCTGCAAAGTGACCGTGCTTTCCTCGTCGGCGCTGGAGGCAAGAACACGCAAGGACACTAATTTAACCGATTCCCAATCGTACTTAGGGTATTTAACCCGAAATTCGTTAGTCAAATCGATTGATTGACCGGCCCCGACGCCGACCGCGCCGTAGTGGACCGAAAGTTTCTTGGTTGCCGCTTGGGCCGAGACGCCCGCGACCAACGTGAGCATGAACAGAGCTGAACGAATCACCTTGTACCTCCAGTGGAGTTTCGAGTTGTCTTTGGTTTAGGTTAGGGTCTCGCCACGACCAAGCCGCTACGCGTTTCGCGCTTGAGAATATCCGCACTAATCCTTATAGTGCGGGAGCTCAATGAAGGGACTTGTTAAATGACCGATGTTATTCGTCACGGGGAGGCCGATCTTACGCCCCTGCGTGGTTTGAACATTCTTTTGATCGACGATTGCGAAGATAACCAGTTCCTGTTTAAGCGTCTGCTCGTGCGAAAAGGTGCGACCGTTTCTTTAGCTAGCGACGGCCGCGAAGGTTTGGAGCAAATCAGTTCGGCGGACTTCGATTCCGTTTTGCTGGATATCCAGATGCCGGTCATGGATGGTTTCGAAACGATGGAAGCTTTGAACAAACTCGGCTACCGCACGCCGGTCATCGCGCTCACCGGCTACAATCGCGAAAGTGAAAAAGAGAACATCCTACTCGCCGGGTTTTCGTCGATCGTCTCGAAACCTTTGGACGCTACCCAACTGGTCAAAACAATTTTGGAATCCATCACGCAATGAGTGTTCTTCCCCACCCCGCGCTAAAAACTCGCAGCGTTCCCGCTAAATTACTTTACGAAAACCGTGAACAAATCCTTGAAGAATGGATGAAGCGCGTAAAAGCCGAGGTCCCACTCGCGCGTTCAATCGACAACCCGATTTTGGTGAACACGATTCCGCTGTTCATCGCCAAACTTGCCGAAACACTTTGCGAGGATGCCGGCCAAGAAAGTACCGTCGATACTTCAAACCTCGCGCAAGAACACGGCGGCGAGCGTGCGCGAATCACCCGTTACGGCCCCGACCAACTGATTCAAGAATATATTATCTTACGTGAAGTGATCGCCGGTAAATTGGCGACGCTCACGACCTTAAAAGACCGTGAAACGCGCATCATCCAAACGGCCATCGATCTCGCCATCCAGGAAGCGATGAACGTTTTCTTCATGGTGCACGGGCGCATCCGCGAACAGTTTGTCGCCACCTTGACCCATGATTTGCGTAATCCCATCGGCGCGGTCAAAGGCGCCGCTGAAGAAATTCACGAAGTGCTCAAAGAGAAATTATCCGACGCTAGCGTGGCCGACGCCACCGATCTTTGCGATCGAATCCTTCGCTCGGCAAAACGCGCCGACCGGATGATCCAAGATATGCTCGACGCAAGCGTCGTACAAACTGGCGAGCGCTTGAATTTACAACTTACGAGTTGCAACGTGGCGGACATCGTCGCGAAAGCCGTCGCCGAATTGCCGGCCAAAATGAAATCACGTTTGAAGGTTGAGTCACAGCCCGTTGACGGTTGGTGGGACGCCGAAGCGATGCAACGTTCGGTCGAAAATCTCGTGAGCAATGCTTTTAAGTACGGCGACGCGAGCCGCCCGGTCACCGTTACGGTCGGTCACGCTCACGAAAGAGTGATGATCTCGGTTCATAATTTCGGCAATCCCATCCCTTCCGAATCGCGCGAGAATATCTTCCAAGTTTTTCGTCGTACGGAGAGTGCGCAAAAAGGTGCCGCCAAAGGCTGGGGCATCGGCCTCGCGCTGGCACGCACGACCGCGGAACGTTCGGGCGGAAGCTTAGGTGTCGAAAGTTCCTTAGAGAAGGGCACAACTTTTACGATCGACGTGCCCCAAGATTCCCGCCCCTACCAGGATATGCCCGACTCGAGCGGACGCTAGCGCAAAGCTTCTGGATCTAATTGTCCGTTCCAGGTTTCCGTAACCCGGCCGCGTGAATCTTTTAAATAAACACGTGGATTGACCGGCTCGTCGGTGGGATAGCCGACCTCCAAATCCAGACGCCAATGCGTGCTGCCGGGGGCCTGGCCCATATAAACTACTTTTGTATTTTCACCGCTGATGACGGGCTCGAAAGATTCACCGGGTGCGGGCGCACGGACCGGCTCGAAATCGAGAACGTACTTCACCGTTCGTTCGGGCCGGGGCAATCCGGGATTGCCGCCGGGGCCGCGGTAAGTGGCCGCCACCCGTCCGTACCCCTCCGCGAATTCGGGATCGCCAGCGGTCCAATGGAGACGGTACGAATAAATATATTCTTGTCCGGCCCGTGCGGGTTTGGCCGGCACCCACATGGCAACGATGTTGTCGTTGGTTTCGTCGGCGGTCGGAATTTCGGTAAGCTGCACGGAGCCCTCGCCCCAGGAACCGAGCGGTTCTACCCAAAGAGAGGGCCGGCGTTCGTAAAAAGCGGCGTCTAAATAGTGCGAAGGATCGCGGTCGCGTTGAAGCAGACCAAAACCTTTGGGATTACGGTCGAGAAAACCGTTCGTGCGCACGCGCCGCGGATTGTTGAGCGGACGCCAGATTCGCTCGCCCGCGCCGGTGAGCAGTGCGAGTCCGTCGGTGTCGTGCACTTTAGGCCGCCAATCGACGTTAAGGGCTTTGTCGTAATTCGAAAACCAATACATCGAAGTCAAAGGCGCGAGGCCTAAGCGTTCAACGTCCTTACGCAGAAAAACCGCGGCCGTGATTTCCATGATGGTGTCGCCTTTGACGTCGCGCGAGATAAGGAAGCGGTAAGCACCGGTGACCGACGGACCTTCGAGCCGCGCGTATACGGTGATCGGGCTAAGGTCATCCGCGGCGCGCTCAAAATAAAATTCCGTAAAATCGGGAAACTCTTCGGGCTGTGGGTACGTGTCGATGTTCAGGGCGATGCCGCGCGCCGAAAGTCCGTACTGCCTCAAGCCGTTGAGCGCGCGGAAATAAGAGGCGCCCATGAACGCCGCCCAGTCACCCTCGACTTTGCCGTTCTTCGTTTTCGGATTTTTAATTTGGAAGCCCGCGAAGCCGGTGTCTTTAGGCAGTTTCAGGGCGACGCTGTCGGCCGGCATTTCAAAATACGACGGTGAATATTGAATTTCGCGCGCGCGCCCGTCATCGATTACGTGCATCTTCACGGTTTTTGGCGCCAGGGACCGAAGGTGAAAAAAGCTGACCGGGAACCCGCCGTTGTCTTCGGCGAATAAAGAATGTTCACCGCGAAAGCGAATGTTGTTGGCTTGATCGTAGCCCAGTCGCGAGACCAATTCCGGCGAGGGCTGCGCGCTAGGTTTGTAATCGGTCTTCGCGGATTGCCTGGCCGATTCGACGAACTCACCCCAGGCAAAAGCTCGCGGGGATCCAAGCTGTAGATGTGTGTGCGCAGCCGAAGCCGTAGCCGGAATGGACATCGCGAGCATAAATTTCAGGAAACAAACTTTCATCTGCGCTCCGGTCGTTTTCTTTGTTTGCGGAAAGAAGAAAGCAAGCTCCGCGCCAAGGCCGTTCACAAGCTAAGATTTAAATTGGCGAAGAACATCCGCCCCGGATTAGGGAACCCGTCGGCCAGCGAATACTGCGCGTCGGCCAGATTCGTGCCGCCGATTTCCAGTACCGAATTTGCGTTAAGCCGGTAGCCGGCCTTAAGAGAGTAAATGGTCCACGCGCCGAGCGATCGCTCGTTCGAGACCCAGCGGTCTGAGTTGTGTTCGAGAGAGGGCGTGAGCTCGAGCGACGCCAAAGGCTTGTAGACCAAACTCGCGCTCAGTTTATGACGGGGCAAATCGGTAATACGTACATCGCCCGCGCGAAGATTGCGCGCCATCAAATAGGTATAACCCGTAAGAAACGTGAGCGATCCGCTCACGTCCCCGCGAACGCCTAACTCCGCGCCGTAAACGCGGGCGCGATCGACGTTTTGCATTTGCGCAAGAGCGCCTTGCACGTTGGCGACGGTTTGAATTTTATCGGTGAGTTCGTTCAAGAACAGCGCGGCTTCGATCTTCAAGGCGTGCGCAATGACGCGCGAATGGCCCACTTCAATATTCAAAGCACGTTCGGCACGCAGATCCGGGTTCTGTACGTATTGTCCCAAGCGTTGCGAGTAGCGGTCTTTCAGCGTGGGCATCCGCGTTTTGCGCGCGAGCGAGAGATGCCATTCCGCCGCCGGCTCGCTTTTATAAATAAATGCAGTTTGTAGATCCGTCGCGGATTGTTTTCCCGGTAAGGAGTAATCATTGCCCAAACTATAGACCGAACCCGGCACCAACACCGCTTGCGAGGCGCCGGTCAGCCAAGTGAAACGCTCGGAAAGTTGCATAGAATCTTCGGCGCCTAAACTAAGCAAACGATCGGAATATCTCGTCACTTCGCTCGCCTGCGCGTCGAGCTCGCGATGTTGGTCGTCTTTGATTTGGCCGACCACGCTTACGGAATGCCGCGCCCACCGGAAGGTCTCGAGCGAAAGCGAAGCGCCGTTCGTGCGGTCCCGGTAAATATTTTTGCCGGTCGCGATGCTGCCCGACCCGGACGTTTTTAAAACCGCGTAGCTGCCGTCGGTGAAGCTGTTCACTTCGTTGTCGAAGCGGTCGTGGTAGAGCCGGACTTTCAGAAGTTCTTTATCGCTTAAGGCCGTTTGCGAAACGAAATAGACGCTGCGCTTGTCCCAATAGGGCCAACGCCAGTAACGCGCCTTAGATAAATCCGTCGAGGGTGGCTGACCCTTCTCACCGTTTTGTTGATAGTAGCTGAGCGCGTATTCATCACTCGCCCGTGGCGTGACGCCCGCTTTGACGGAGTACTTCACGTCTTCGCGGTAAGAGTTGTCCCTAGCGCCGCCGTTCGCCACCGGGAAGGATTCGGCTTTTGCAAAGCCTACGCCGGATTGCAGGTACCAATGCTTTTGTTTAGTTCCTAAATTGGCGTTGAGCCGGTGCTCATCACCCGATCCCGCGCCGAGAGACAGGTCACCTTCAAGCTCCCTAACCGGCTTGCGCGAAATCAAATTGATCGCGCCGCCGAGCGTGTTCGGGCCGTAGCCGACCGAGCTGTAGCCTTTTTCAACTTGAATGAAAGAGAGATCCCCGGTTCCGAAGCGCGCGAAATCGACGTACCCGTCGTACGGCACGTAAACCGGCACCCCGTCGATGAACAGTGGAACTTGTCGCGCATCGTAGCCCCGCACCGAAATGGTTTTTTCGTTTCTGGGATTGGTCGACAGAATCACGCCGGGCAAAAGGTTAACGGCGTCGCCGACATCGTTGCGGTTTTGCTTCAACATTTCTTCGCGCGTGACGGTGGAATTGAGCGCGCCGGTGCCGACCTCGCCGGTTTCGCTGGTCACGGGTTTGACTTGGATCACGCCGAGCGTGAACGGACCGGCCTCTTCAGTGCGGGCCGTCGTTGGATAAAAATGGCCGAACAAAATAACGAAGGCGGAAAGGAAGTGCCGGTACGTGATGTTCATCGCACCGGCTTACCATGCGAACCGGGGGGCCCGCATTGGATTTTGGTTAGTCGGGCTTGCAGGTTCCGGTGGTGATCGTGTGATCTAGCAACGGGACCATATTGCCTTCAGCATTAACACGTGCGGGCAAGTACATGGTGATCGTGGTCGTGCCGGATTTGAAGTAGGTTCGAATAGTCGCTACGCTTTTTTTATAGGTGGCCGTGAACATTACCGATTCACCGCTTTCGTGTACGATGACGTCTTCCGGACCGAACTTACGCGTATCACCGCCCCACGTACCGCTCCGATTAAACACGAGCTCGGTGGTCATGAAAGCCTCGCCACGCTTGGATTTATAGCAGCCGTTAACGGTGACATCCCGACGGTCGTTGAGTCGGCCATTGCACGTGAAACACAAAGCGAATGCGGGAGCCGTGAACATTGTCACGAGAACAAGAGCGAGAGCTTTCAAAGGGATTTCTCCTGGGTAAAATGTTATGAGGCGCATCTCTAGCAATCGTGTTTGCCTGCGTCGACGTGGATCTCGCTATTGGAAATTTTGAGCGGGTTGCTGAAAATAGTCGTAATTCACCGCGGCGGCGTGCTAGTTTTCACGGCACATGTACAACCTTATTTTCTTCACGATGGTGCCCCTCGTAATGGTCATGAGTCCACTCGCGAACGCCCACGCTCCCACTTCCCTATGCGATCGTCTTCTGATCGATTACGATGAACGAACCGTATATTATAATCGCTGGGCCCTGCCCAAGAACGTGAACCAGGATGATTTGCTCAATGAGGTGGCCGGGCAAGTGCCTTCGGAGAAATCCATCATCATCTTGGACACCAATCCCTCACCGGATAAGTACGGCGAAGTGAATCTCATCCGTCCCGCCGCCGATCGTGCCTTTCCGCAAGCGGGCCCGAATTCAACCTACGACAATTTTGACGCGGTCACTAAGGACGTTTTGTTCCGTACCTTCGTTCATCGCACCGACGACGCCATTCGCGAGCGTGGCCGAGCCGTTTTGATTTTTGATCACCATTTCAATTCCCGCTTGCTGTCGACGACGAGTGCTACGCCGTTGACCGTGGATTTTTTGACCTGGCTGAGCGAGCGGCCCGACGCTTCCGAATATGAAAACGTGCGAACGGCGCTGCGCACGGGCGTGATTCTCCGCGACCATAGCGATCCCGATATCGTCCTCGCCAATCTTGCGCTCTCGTGGCTCGATGATCCCGAAACGCTCGAACATTACGGTCCGATGATCAGCTCGATCGCACTCTTCAACGACCATGGACGCTTGCCGAAAAGCATGGGCCGCCGCGAGCAATTGGAAGTGCTGCTGGGATACAACATCGTGGTCGCGTTTGAAAAATGGATTCCCGCGCAGGGGCCCGGCGCGTTTGAGCAGGCGCTCAAGATGATCCCGCCGCTGCTGGATCTCGCTCACGAGGTGGCGCGCGCTTACCCCGGCGAAGAATTCACCGAAGGCTTTTTAATGGCGGCGAAAAAAGACCCGCGCACGCAGAATGCCGACGCTCGCGAGATCATCACGCGCATTCACTCCGCGTGGGAGCAGTACAAAGTGTTCACCGGTGAGGTTGAGAATATGACCCGTGACCCGCACGCCTTCCGCCGGGTCGGGAAAGTTTTGGTCATGACCTTTCCCCCGACAAAGGGTGATGCCCCCACCGGTTTAAATGCGATGCGCGTTCTTAAAGAGAAACACCGCGCCCGCATCGGTGATGCCAAAGTACTGGTGATGGTCGCGCCGGTCCTTCGTGGTGAGCGTACGCTCACTCACGTGAAAATTCGCAGCCTTGATCCGGACTTCCGCTTAGACCCAGTGATCGAAGCGATCCGCGCGCGGCATTTCGGCGGCGGTGGACGCTCGGGCGCCGGCGGGCTTTACGCCTCGGCGGGCGGCGAAGTCACCGAACTGCAACGCGCGGAACATCTCACCTGGTTATTTGCGCAACTGAATCGCTAAGTTCAGCGGCGACTGTTCTTCACTACTTCGATTTGCGCGGGACCTTCGCGCCTTTTTTGCGGGCTTCCGAAAGTCCGATCGCGATCGCTTGCTTACGGCTTTTCACCGTGCCGCCTTTACCGCCCGGTCCGCTCTTCAAGGTGCCCTTCTTTTTACGGTGCATCGCAGACTTAACCTTTTTCTGCGCGGCCGCGCCGTACTTCTTTGAAGATTTCTTTTTTGCTTTCTTTTTCGCCATCGTTCACTCCTCTGTTTTCGTGATGGATCGCGCACGTATTTTCACGCCAAATCGCAGACGCCATCAAATATTTTCCGGTATCGGATTGCCCCGGTGCGTTCTAAATTTCCGCGAAGCTAGCCGGGCAAGCCCGGTCTGTTAAATTCCTCGCGCGACCGGGCCCGGGACCGGCGCTTGCAGTCAGTAATGGTATGGAAAAAGACGTACGAACAAGTCAATGGGCCGTCGTGACCGGTGCTTCGGATGGAATCGGTTTTGAGTTGGCCAAGCAATTTGCGTTAAATGGTTTTGATCTTCTGATCACTTCCGAGGACCAACAAATCTTTGCCGCCCAGGCCGAGCTCGTGGCCTCCGGTCAAAAAATCAGGGCGGTCGCCGCGGATCTCGCGACCCCCAACGGCGTCGAGAAAGTTTTCGCGGCGATCAAAGATTACGCCGGCGCACCTGACGTTGTCGTATTGAACGCGGGTCTTGGATCGGGCGGTGCTTCGTTTGACAAAACGGATTTAGGTAAAGAACTCGACCTCATCCAAGTGAATGTCGCTTCGGTCGTGCATCTCACCAAGCGTATCTTGCCTGACCTCATCTCGGCAGGGAATCGAAAGCTGCTCTTCACGTCGTCGATCGCGGCTTTTGCGCCGGGACCTTACCAAGTGGTGTACGCCGCTTCGAAAGCCTTCGTGCAATCCTTTGCCGACGGCCTGCGCGAAGAGTTGCGCGGCAAAGGCGTAACCGTCACTACGCTCCAGCCCGGACCGACGGAAACAAATATTTTTCACCGCGCCGGCATGGATGACACCCTGGTCGGAGAATCCAAAAAAGACGATCCGGCCGAAGTCGCGCGCCAAGGCTTCGATGCGCTGATGGCCGGCAAAGATTCCGTGGTCACCGGATCGCTGCTTAATAAAGTTCAAGCGAGCCTGGCTAAAATCGCGCCGCAAAAAATATCCACGCTGATGCATGGACGGCAGGCGGCGCCTAACTCACCGGAAAACCGGTGAGCTCGCCGCATTTCCTCTGGGTGCTCCGTCACGGCGAGAGCGCGGGCAACTTGGCGCTGGCCGACGCGCTAAAAAAAGATTTGCCCAGGCTTGAGTTAGATATACGCGACGTCGACGTTCCGCTTTCTGAAAAAGGAATCGAGCAAGCGGCCGCGGTCGGAACGTGGCTTAGCGAATTGCCGCAAAGCGAGCGCCCCACGGTCGTCTTAAGTTCGCCATACGTTCGCGCGCGGCAAACGGCCGAGATGGTTTGTTCCTCGCTGCCCGGCATCGCGCTTCGCTTCGACGAACGTTTACGCGAACGCGAGTTCGGCTTACTCGATCGCCTCACCAAACGCGGAATCCTCGAAGCTTATCCCGAAGAAGCGGCTTTGCGCGCGCACCTAAAAAAGTTCTACTACCGTCCACCGGGCGGCGAAAGCTGGTGTGACGTTATTCAACGCTTGCGCGGCGTTTGGGATGAGCTTCGGCGCGATTACCAAGACGAGCGTGTCTTAATCGTTTGTCACACCGTCGTGATTTACTGTTTTCGCTACCTTGCCGAAAACTTAGATGAAGAACGCGTGCTGGCGATGGACCAGGCGAATGAAATGGCCAACTGCTCACTTACATCGTACTGCTTTGCGCCCGCCCCTAGCCTTGAGAAATTCAACTTCGTCGCTCCCCTAAAAGAGGCCGAAGCTCCGATCACGAGGAAAACCGATGTCCCAACCGAAGCCAAAAAAAATTAACCGAAGCTTGCTGAAAAAGTTCGCGTTGCCCGAGGCCGATGAACGTTGTGATAAAGAATCGCGCGGACAAGTTCTTATCATCGGCGGTAAGCCGGGTATGACGGGCGCGGTTTTGCTGGCGGCGGAGGCGGCGTTGCGTGCCGGTTGCGGCAAAGTCTCGGTGGCGTGCCCGTTATCCATGCGCGAAGCGGTTTCCGCCGCGATACCCGAAGCTTACGTCGCCGGCCCCGACGAGGAAGACAAATACTTTGCGAAGGCCGCCGCGACCTTGATCGGCCCCGGTTTAGATCCGTCGCCCACGCTCCATCATAAGGTCGCGCGTTTAGCGGCCGACGCCGAAGGAGTCTTGATCCTTGATGCGGGCGCGATCGCCGGGCTTTCAAGGATTAAGAAGACACGGGCGCAAATCGTGATCACGCCCCACGCGGGCGAAATGGCCAAACTGACGGGACTTAAACGCGAAGACATCGAAGAGCGCGCCGGCGAAGTCAGCGTGCAGGTCGCTAAACAATATCAGATTACCGTAGTTTTAAAAGGGGCCGACACGCACTTAGTCACCCCCGAAGGCCGGCAATTTTATTTTGAGGGTAGCAATCCCGGCCTGGGCGTTTCCGGTTCGGGGGATGTGCTCGCGGGTCTAATGGTCGGGCTATCCGCCCGCGGCGCCGAACCGCTGGCCGCCGCACTCTGGTCCGTTTTTACCCACGCGCAGGCCGGTGAAGTTTTGCGTAAGGAAGCCGGCGGGATCGGTTTTCTCGCACGCGAACTGCCCGCGCATTGTCCCGCAATATTAAATTCCGGAGGAAAACATGCACACGGGTGATGAGCTTTTCGTGGTGGGTATCGCCGCTTCGGCGGGTGGAATTCCGCCGATGATTGAATTGCTTGAGCACGCTTCTTGTCACAAAAGCATGTGCTTCGTAATCGTCTCGCACGTTTCACGGTATTCACCAACCGACCTCGCGCGTATTCTTAGTCGCGCTTCGAACTTGGACGCCGTCGAAATCGAAGAAGGAATGGGCATGGAACATTGCAAGGTGTACACGATTCCACCGGACCGTTACGTCGAAATTTCGGAGGGCAAATTCCATCTGCTCCCCCGGCCGAAGGGACAACCGAATCAATGCGCCGATCATTTCTTTAGCAGCCTGGCGCAGTCTTACGGACCAAACGCGATCGGCGTCGTGCTTTCGGGCGGCCTCGTCGGTTCCGACGGAGCGCAGGGCGTGGTTGAGATCAAGAAGCGAAACGGTCACACGTACGCGCAAGATCCGGCGACGGCGGACTATCCCGATATGCCCGAGCAAGCGATCGGCACCGGTCACGTCGATTCGGTCCTTAGCCCGCTCGCGATGGGCAACGAACTCTCACTCGTTAGCTGGGCCCTTTAGCGTATTTAATAACGGTTTCTACAAGCTGTTTAAAATTGATCGGCTTCGTGAGGTGATCTGTACAACCGGCCTCCAGGCACTTGTTTTTAATCTCACTCATCGCGTGTGCCGTAAGCGCCACGATCGGCTTCGAAAAACCTTTCGCACGTAACTGTTGGGTCGCGGTGTATCCATCCAACACGGGCATTTGAATATCCATGAGGACGACGTCGTAATCACCGGCGAGTGCTTTCTCGACACCTTCGAGGCCGTTATCGGCCACGTCTAAACGGACACCCTCGCGCGAAAGGACCCGCCAAATAAGCTGTTGGTTGTCGGGTGAATCTTCAACGAGCAGTACTTTGATGTCGCTGAGGCTGCCCGTTTTTTCTTTAGCCACTTCGCCGGCCGGAGCTTGCGCCTTGACCGGTGCGTTCACCGTCGCGGCGACGGAAATACGGAAAGTGCTGCCCGCGTTCTTCTTAGTTTGCATAAGCTCAACGTCGCCGCCCATCGCGATCGCCAGTTTCTTCGACAACACTAGCCCAAGCCCCGTTCCGCCGAACTTACGCGTGATCGAGTCGTCGGCCTGCGAAAATACCTGGAATAATTTTTTAACGTCGGCCTCGGGGATACCCACACCGGTGTCCGTGACGTCGAAGCGCAAGGCTGCTGGCGCGCCGGGCGCGACGACGGCGGAAAGTTTGACGCTAACCCCGCCCACGCGGGTAAACTTAATTGCGTTACCGACGATGTTAGTTAAAATCTGCTTCAACCGGATCGGATCGGTGTTTACCGATTGGGGAACGTTGTCGTCGACCGTTAGATCGAGCATCAAACGTTTTTCGTTCGCCATGACGCTTAGTAAAGAGATCACCTCGGTCGCAAGTTCCACGGGCTTGGTCGGGATTTTTTCGGGCGTCACGTGCCCCGACTCAACTTTCGATAAATCAAGGATGTCGTTGATGATCGCGGCGAGCTGGTGACCGTTGCGCTTAAGTACGTCGATACTTGATTCGCGCTCACCTTCCGTAATGTTGGGATCGGAAAGTAATTCGGCAAAACCGATCATCGCGCCGAGCGGCGTACGGATCTCGTGAGACATATTCGCTAAGAACGCCGATTTAAGATGACTGGCTTCAACCGCGGCGGACTTCGCGGCTTCCGTCTGTTCGGTTAGCTCTTTGAGCAACTCAAGTTCTTCGGCCGATTTTGCCAGCCGCTTTTGTTCGGTCAAATCCGTAACGACGAGGCTGACGCCCTTGCCGGTTTCGAGGTTGACGGAGCTCATCGAGAACAATGTGGGCAGCGTGTCGGATTGATCCCGCAGGATACGAATCTCGCCTTTGCTCCGGCCCAATTTGGCCTGCGCAAAAAGTTTTCTAAAGTCCGCACGGTCGTCCGCGTGGATAAAATCAGCGAGCTCTTTCCCGATCGTATGTTCGAGAGAGCGGCCGATGAATTTGGCCAGGCACGTGTTGGCGTAAAAAATAGTGGCGTGCCCATCGAGGGTCGCGGCGCCTTCGTTCATCGTCTCGACGAGAACGCGGTACGGTTGATCATCACTCTTCAGGGTAAAAATTCGCTCACCCTCTTTGCCGTTCACGACGAGCGCATCGACGTCCCCGCTTTGAATGGCGCGCAGAGTTTCCTGAGCTTCGCTCAGCTGCGCACGGAGCTGCCGAAGTTCTTCCACATGCTTCGGCGGTGGTCTTTTTCTTTTCACCCTCGGTTTGGAAACGCGCTTTTTCTTCTTCATTTTCGCGTCTTTGGCCTCACGTCTAAACCTAGTAAAACTTTTTGTTCGTCCGACAAATCACCGATCAACCGGCGCAGCGGGCTCGGCAGAACTTTCACCAACGTCGGGGCGGCGATGATTTGCTCATCTTTAGCGAGCTGGGGACTTTGGTAAATGTCGACCACCTGTAATTCGTACGCGCCCTCGAGATGTTCGTCACAAATCCGCTTGATATTCGCCAGCGCCCGCTGAGATTGCGGCGTAGTGCCCGTTATGTAAAGTCTAAGCAGAATTTGCTCGGCCTTTACTGTTGGCTTGCGAACGGCCGGCTTCTTCTGCTTTTTCGTTTTCGGCTTTTTTAAAATCTTCGCGGTTTTCTTCACTAAAAGCCTATGGCTTTTAAGTTAAGACCAACGAGAACTCGCTCTGAATTCGAAAGATCACCGATCAGTTTTTTAATCGGTGAGGGCAGTTTTCTGACCAGGGTGGGTATAGCTAAGATTTGGTCTCCTTTGGCCAGCTGTGGCTTTTCTAATAGATCGATGACTTCGATTACGTATTTTCCTTCAAGGTGCTGATCACAAATCGCTTTAAGATTCATGAGCGCGCTGCTCGATTTCTGCGTCATGCCGGCGACGTAAAGCAACAAATGCCATTCGGCCAGCGGCTTGCCGGTTTGTGACCCGCCTCCGCTTTTTGACTTACCGCCGCTCTTCGCAGGCGCCTTTTTACGCGTGGCTTTCGCTTTAGCCTTAACCTTCGTCTTCGTGGTCGCTTTCTTTTTACTTTTCACGAAACACCTTCGCCGAAGACTGGACCGGGACGAGTGAAATCCCTTTGTTGCTTAACACCAATCGTTGCACTTCGTCCGAATGGGCCATGCCGCGGGACTTGACGATGTAGAGGCCGCGCACGCGTTTCTTGAGTGTATCTTCCAATTCGCGAACGACGATCCAAGTGTCGATCAACGACGAGACGCCGACCTGGCTACTATCAATGTCCCCTTCGCGAACCGAAACCAGGGTCGTAAACATTGCGGTGATCCCGCGCGTTTTTAGCAAATCGATCATACGGGTTAGCATCGATTGGATTTCGAGAGCGTTGCCTTGGCCGGTCAAGCTCGTCAGCGGGTCGATGATGACGACCGTCGGTTTGAATTCACCGATCTCTTTATAGAGTTCGAGTAAATGCATCTCGAGGCCAAAGTACGCGGGCCGGCGCGAGATAATCTTTAGCGTCCCTTTGTCGATCCACTCGTCGAACTTAATGCCGATGGAATTCATATTGTGGGCTAATTGTCCCGGTGATTCCTCGAAAGACAAGTAAAGCGTACGGCCCCCGTCGCGGCAACTTCGCAGAGCAAACGCGGCGGCGATGCTCGTTTTGCCGGTGCCGGCCGTGCCCGAAAGGAGAACGCTGCTGCCCTTGGTGAAGCCTTTTCCGCTTAGCATGTGATCGAGTTCGCTGATTCCGGTCGAGATTCGTTGCTTTGAGCCTTTATGATTTAAACCCAACGAAGTGATCGGTAGTACGGAAATTCCGTCACGATCAATCAGGAATGGGTATTCGCTCGTACCGTGAGAAGACCCGCGGTACTTTACGATTCTGATCCGGCGGGTGGAGATTTGTTCGGTCACCCGGTGGTCCAACAAGATGACGCAATCCGAAACGTATTCTTCAATCCCGTGGCGGGTCAAAGTTCCGTCGCCACGCTCGCCGGTGATAATCGCCGTGACGCCTTTGTCTTTAAGCCAGGTAAACAAACGCCGTAGTTCAGCCCGCAGCACGGCGGTATTGTCTAAACCCGCGAAGAGCGCTTCGATCGTGTCTAAAACTACGCGCTTTGCGCCGATCGAGTCGATGGCGTGCCCGAGCCGTACGAATAAACCTTCAAGGTTGTACTCGCCCGTCTCGGCGATCTCGCTGCGTTCGAGCAACACGTGCTCGATCAAAAGCTTTCGCTGCTTCTCTAACTTTTTGAGGTCAAAATGCAGAGAAGCCACGTTCACGGCAAGTTCGTCGGCGTTTTCTTCGAAGGACATGAACACGCCCGGTTCTTTGAAGCGCGTCGCGCCGGCGACCAGGAACTCCATTCCGAACAAAGTTTTACCGCAGCCCGCGCTGCCGCAAATCAAGGTTGGCCGGCCTTGCGGGATACCGCCGCCGGTGATTTCATCAAGACCGTCAATTCCCGTCGGCGACCGGCGGAATTGGTTTGGGTCAAATACAGCAACTTTGGTCTTCGCCACTTGGACTCCTGGACAGCAATCAGGTTTGGGATGGGGTAAAAGTACTACATAGTTCTGCTATTACAAGGCCCGGTGAGGCAAGTTGGACGGGCCGGGCCCCGTAAGGAAAAAAAGAACGCTTGAATCCGGCCGGGACGGTGATATTCCGCTCAACCTGAACGATTCGTTAGAGGAGTCCATCGTGGATATGAGTGCCGGAATTTCGCCTGAACTACGATCTAAGTATCTTGCCCGCCGGTCCGAGGACGTTCGCAAACTTCGGGTTGCTTTGAGAAACAAAAATTTGGCCGCGTTCAACGAAGTCGGAGCGCAAATGTCCTCGACCGCGTCGAACTTCGGTTTTCCTGAGTTAGAGGCGATCGCGGCGGTTTTGGTACGTGCCGCCGACGAAAAAGCGCACGTGAATGCCGGCGATGTGCTCGAAGATTTTGCCGATTGCCTTGTCGGCCTAAGCGCCGACGTGAAAAAGAACCTTTCGGTTCAATAATCTAAATCATTGATCGATCTACTTACCTTCTTCGGTTAGATTAATGTGTGCAAATTCAATTTACGAAAACCGACCGCGCACTCGACGCGATTAACCTGGCCGTGGCCGGTCTAAGGGACGGCGTAGGCCCCCTTCTCACCGTCTTTCTTATCCAACTCGGTACGCTGAATCCGCAGAAATTATCGTGGGTCCTGGCGATGCCGGCGATCGCGGGTCTTTGGATCTACATTCCCGTGGGCCGCCTTTACGATCGCGTCCGCGAAAAGAAATATCTGCTCATGGCGGGCGCGGGTTTGACCGCCACTTCGGCCTTATTCATCAGCGGCGAACCATCGTTCGCGTGGTTGATCGTGCTGCAAGGATTGGCCGGATTAGCGGCGTGCATGCTGAACGTCGGGATCCCCGCGATTTCACTCCAAGTCGCGAAAGTCGACGGCCTCGGTCTGCGCTTCGCACGCAACGAGGTCTTCTCAAAGATAGGAAATTTCGGCGCGCTCGCACTTTCCGGTTTTATTTCGCATCACTTCGGCATTCATTGGATCTTCGGCGTAGTGACCGCGTTCTCCGTTTTGGTCATACTCGCCAGTTCGACCCTTCCCGCGGCCAAGCGCGAGGCTAGCGCCCTTGGAACTCCGAACGCGCGCCCCGGGGGCATTAAGGAAGTCTTCGATTGGCGCGAGTGTTTTCGAAATGCACCGTTTCTCCGCATCGTGATCGTGTGCTTTCTTTTACAACTAACCAATGCCCCGTTATTTATGATCTTCGAACAGGGTTACGTTCCCCTGCACGCTAAAACGGGGGCGGCCCATATTTCCATGGCCTTGATTTTGAGCCAGGTTATTATATTCGGCGGCAGTCTTTGGTTCGCAGCGAGAACGATCACGAGTAATGCCTTCTCTTATTTTGCGGTCGGGTTTTTACTCATCGCCTTACGCGGGTTCGTTTTCGCGAATGGCTTTAACGACGTCACGCTCGCCTTCGGGCAGCTTTTAGACGGTCTTATCGCCTCGATCGTCATCCTTGTCCCGATGAGAACCGTCGCGGCGCTGGATCCATTGCATTTCAATTTACGTTTAGGAACGGTCGGTACCGTCGTGGGTCTGGGCGCCGCGCTCAGCATGGTGAGCGCGGGCTATTTGATCGATTGGCTTGGTCATGCCCACGCGCCGCTTTTGTTTTCGGCGGTGGCCCTGGTGGGTTTGATATTAGCGATATGGTTTATGCGGGTTCAGAAAACACCGCCCGTTACCGAGCTGCCGCCGGTCCTTGCCCCTGCCGTTTGAGTTCCGCAAGGTTTGCGTCGAGCCGCTGATTGCGTTGACGAAGTTCGAAGCCGGCGAGCCAAGTGTCGGGCGTGCTCAGCTTGGCCTGACCCGCGCGTTCGAGTTCGGCGCGCTGCAAAAGTCCTTCTATCCGGTTAGGCTCGACGATCTTCTTAGCTAAAATCGTGCGGAATAACTCCGGGTCGGCTTCGGTCAACGCGGTCAGCGTAAATTCATCGGCGAGTTCCGGGCTTGCTTTCAGCGCATCGAGGACGTTGGTTTCGTTTAAGAAACGGCCGACCTCCGCTCCTTCCGCCTTTAGCACGGGATTTAACAAAATATCCTGCGCGATCAGCCGGCGGTCTACGCCCACCTGACCGGCGATCTTCAGCGGTCGAATCAGATCCAGGGTTTCGGAGTTCGCGAAGAGTTTTAAAAAGCGTGCGCGTTTGTCGAAGCGTTTGATTTGCCCGACCGTGCAATCCGTAAATTTATTTCCGTGTGCCAATAAATAATTGAGCGTGGCCGTGTGATCCGCACGATGCCCGGGCACCAAGGTCACCGGCAACGCGCAATGCAGGCGTTGATCATTCGGCGCGGCGATAAACGGTAAGAGGGCGTTGACGTTGCTCAATTTACCTTCGTACACAGCTTTTTTAATCGAAGCTAAGTAGACGGCCGGGCGCGCGGCCGCATCTTCGGCCGTCGGCGTCCAATCCAGATCTAACTTATTCTTTTGTTCACCAGTCAGGACCGGCGTGACAAGACGTGAGTTCAATTCACGGATCTCGGCGACCGTGGTCACCTTCACCAGAGATTGCGGCGGCAACAAAACTTTCGCGACCGGCGCCGTTTGCACGAGGCTGAGGATCAACTGCGAACCGCTTCGCGCCAGATTCAATTCGACATTTTCGCCGTTTGATAACTGCACCGCCGAAGGGCCGAAAGGACTCGCGCAAGCCGCGGGGTCGACCACCGTGACGAATTCTTTATCGAGATCTCCCTTAGGGAAATATGTCCCGAGCACCGCCGGAAGATGAACGTAGAGACGCGGTTTGCCGTCGTTGGAATAATCGACAAGATCCGGGCGCGCGGAAACACGTACGACAAGATCCCGCTTCTCATTCGTGTAGGTGCCTTCGGTCGCGGCCACGAGTTCATCCGCCGAGACCTGAGCGCAGGCATTTGGTTTTTGCGCCGGCGGCACACCTTTCGGTGCGGAATCATTGGAACAATTCGCAAAAAGTGTGAGCGAACAAAACAGGAAAAAAATCTTCGTAGCACTAGTCATTTTTAGTTTACCTCAACTGGTTAATCTTCCGGGTTGCCGGATTACCGGTTGAGCAAAGCGCGGGCCAAAATCATGGGCGGCGGCACATCACTTGCACAATTGGGCGGAATGCTAACGTCAAAATTTACGAAAATGTTCTTAGTGTTATCCGTTTTATTTTCTATCTCGCCCGCTTACGCCAGCATCATGGGCCGGCGAGCCGCGCTCGGGAGCCTCGCGGCTTTTCTGGGCAGCGTCGGCACGGGCACGCCCGCCGCGGGAGATCTCAATCGGGAAAAATCCGGCTCCACTCTCTCGGATTTCACGCCGCAATTTAAAACTTGGCGCCTCAACGAAATTCCACGGGACTATAATGTATTGTCGGGAGCGGAAGCGAGTGACGACCATCTTTTCGATTTCGCCGCCCGCTCCGATCACGCCTCGGAAGTCCGGCAATTACGCGAGCACTATCGCCGCGCCATTCTCAACGGTGAAGACATCACGTTGAAGGACACGCCTCGCCTTACCGGCTTGCGCACTCGCGCAAAACTTGACCCCGCCGGCCAGGACAAATGGCGCTCGCACCGCGCGCAGCAAATTTTAGACATCGAAGAAGCGCTCGCGAAAGATTTTAACGCCGATGCCTGGTCGACCGCGACGTCGGCGGCGATCGCGCTCTCCCCCGAGAAAATGGCCGCGGCGGCTCTGAACGGAAATCTGGCCGGGAACGACCGGACCGCCTTATATTCCCGCACTTTTTTGCGACACTTAATTAACCGTTTGTTCGCCGTGTCCCCGCCACTGGCTTTACGGGCGGCCGAAAGTTCACGCGTGAAATTTAAAGAGGTGCGAGGGTGGTACCTGAAAGAGCTGGGTCTACGTGAATTCCCGGGCTGGACCCGACAGTACTTTCGCTTCGTGTTTGCTGAATCGCCCGCGATCTATGATCTCGAGCTTCATGCTACGGAAGAACAAGCCACGGCCGAGGCGATGGCCGGACATTACCTCGCCGCGCTTCAAAAACTTGCGGTCGCCAAGGCCGCTTTGAACAAAGTCGATCCTTCGCCTTTAGCGAAACTCAACCGGCAGGCGGCCAACGAATTAGAAAATGAAATGAGATTTGAATTGCAGACTTTGCGCTCACGTATCTTGGCGTGGCGATCGCAGTCCGATTCGCCCGAATGGGCGTCGCGAGATTGGTGGACCTTTGAAACCAGCCCCGGATCTTTGATCAAAACCGCGGTCACGACCGCGCAATGGGTTCGGATGCTCAACGCGACGATCTTCGGTGCGGGATTGCTCGTCCCCTTACTCAGCCAAACGGCTGAGACCGCGCCCGAACCGGTCGCGGATTCGGCAAACGTAGCGAGTGAGGAATGCGCCGTTCACCTTATCGCGGCGCCGGTGCAAGAAGACCAAATTGTTCCGAGCCTGCTTGATGCAGAGCTCGGCGCAATTCGGGAAGAGAGCTTAATCCGCTAAGGTTTAGCGAGGGCTAAGCGAGAACGTAGAAATCAAACGCTCTTTCGTGTTGATGAGATAGTACGTGGTCTGGCCGTCGGCTTCGCGCGTGTAAACACGGTCGGTGTTCTTCTGAAGATAGTTGGCGACTTTACGGAAAGCGGCCGCGATCTTTTCGCGTTTAACTTTGAGGCCCGCGGGGGGAAGCGCGGCGAAGTACGCTTCCTCCTTCGCCAATGCCGTCCAAGCGGTCGTCAACGAAATCTCGGTCGTGCCCCGGCGTGCCGTATTTTCTTTCAAGTAATAGGGAAAAGATTCTTCAATCGTCGTGCGGTATTTAACGGTAGTGACCGACGGGCAAACTTCCGACTCGCTCGTGATGGGACCGTCGTCGTTCAACGCCGGCGCGACGACCGCATTACACGCTTCGATCACGCTTTGCATCGCGGCCGGATTATCCGAATTTTGGTAGAACGAAACCGCGTTCGGGATCGTCATGGCCCAGTCTAGAATATAAGTGAACGTTTCGCCGTTCTTGCCGTTCTCGTCAACGGTGTCCGCCCAGGTTTGCTCGATGATCAGGCGCGGGCGGCCCTGATTGCCTTTAACCAAACGAACCGTGGTGACGTCGCCTTCACCTTCGGCACCCGGCTCGCACTCTTCGCAAGCCTCTTCGGCTTCGCCGCCGACGATCACGCCGTCCTTATCGATTTTTTCGAGCGCGTACACTCCTGCGGTGTGGCTGACGAAAAGGTGCAGCGCATTGTCGGCATCGAAGCGAATTTCGGCCGACTGAATGCTTGAAAGTTTATTCACCGGATTTAATACGTAGCGGCCAAGAATCGCTTTGTCTTGTAATGAATAATCCGCGGCGAGCGCGGCCGAGGAAATTGTGCTGCAGAGAATTAGGGCGAAAATAAATTTGAACATGGAATCTCCTATTGAGTTGGCCCATCCTTTAAGAGAACGCGAGCCGCAATTCAATCGCCGCAACAAATTTTACTTTGAGGGCCTGCGTTCACTGAATCTACTTCAATTGACATTCTCATCTCCTTTTGTTGGTTATCGCCCATGCAAAAAACTTTCGCTTACCTGCTCGCGTTCGCCGTAGCTTTGTCTACCTCCATCAACGTTCAAGCGAGTGAGGAGAATCACCTCGCGCCGTACCAAAAGGCGCGCATCGTACGCGCAAGATTCGGCGAAAAAGCACGGCAAGACCTGATCCAAAAAGTAGTCGACTTACCGCGCGCCATCGGGAAATTCGTGGTGGGCCAGGATGACATGGCGGCCTCGATCCAAAGTCGTTTGCTGCAGTACCTGAATTCGGTGGGTACACGCGACGCCGAACCCATCGCGATACACCTCATCGGTTTATTCGGCGTGGGCAAAACATCAACCGTACGCGTGATGGAAGAAATGGGTTTGCCTGTTTACAAAATCGAAGCGCCGAAATTCCCCGGCGGTGATCAGGCCGCGCACTCGGAATACCTGCTATCGGCCGCGCTCGGCCGCGCGCTTGCCACGCGCAAATCGCCCGATTCTCCCCTAATCTTATTTATCGATGAATTGGATAAAGTTGCCGAAATCGATAAAGAGGGCAAGGAGTTGATGCAGCCGGTAATCAGCTCGCTCAACACTATCCTTTCCGAGGGCCGCGCTTACGACGCGAGTAATCCCGGTCAGCCGCATAATTTTTCGAACGTTTTCATCATGACGGCGATGAACTTCGCACCGAACCATCTTAGCCATTTTTCCGAAACCATCTTGAAAGAGAAAAAAGATTTCTGGTCTTTCAGCGCCGATGACCTAAAGAAATTCGACGACTGGGTTCGTTCGGGCACCGACTCGCTTTCGTCCGTGGCGAGATTATTGTCGGGCATGTACAAGGCAAATACCGTCGGTCGTTTGATCGCCGATACGGTCGTGGCCAAAGTTCTCAGCAACGACGACTTCGATTCGATCGTCGCGCTCGCGAGTGAAGAGGTTAAAGCGCGGTTAACTAAAAAAACGGTTTCGGCACTTACGATCAATTATTCGCCCGCGTTTATTGAGTTCCTGCGAAAATCTACCGTGTACGCCCCGGGGGGCGCGCGCGTACCGATTAAAGTTGTGGATCTGCTCGTGGAACAATTGGCTAGCATGTCGGTTCACGCCGATTTGGGGATGCCCTCGAGTTTAGCGCTACCCCGAACGATCAACATCGATTTTGAACCGGCTAGCGAAACCGCGCTCGTGCATATTCAAGCTTTCAAACGCTCAGGGGTGAACAAAGCGCTCGCCGCCGAAGAAACGATCCGCGTGCGCTACAACCGCGTCGCGCGCACGTTTGAGGTATCGCCCGAACTCCTCAAACCGCTGCCCGCGAAGTTCGGCCCGCAAGTGGCGAAGCTGGTCGAGCAGGACGCACAAAAACGTTTGAGCTCCGCAAAAATCGTAGCGGCACGCCAAGCCTTACGCAGTGACCGAAGTCTCGAAAAGCATTTAAATTTTGTGGTGGCCGACCAAGAAGATTTAGCGGCCGATCTCGATCAAATGCTCCACCTCTACATGAATGCGCTGAGCAAAGGCGTCGCCTACATCACGATTCCCGGCTTTACCGGTACCGGCAAAACGATGAGCCTAACGGCCGCCGCGCAAAAGCTCGGCATCCCGATCGTTAAACTAAACATGCAAGACTATTCAGGTGATTCGCAAGAGGCCGCCGACCGCTTCGCCGAGGACCTGTTCACCCGCTTGGCCACCGCGCGCGAAGAAGCGAAAACCGACAAGATTATTCTCGCCCTCGAGGAGCTTGATAAGGTGAGCGAGATCGATCCGGGCACCGGCCTCCCGCTGACCCGACCCGCCCTCGGTCACGTCAAAGATTTACTGAACGACGGTAAGAAGACGATTTCGATCAAAACGTCGTTCGGGACCACGCAAAAAACGATCGATCTCAACGGGGTCTTCGTCGGGATCACGATGAACTTCCCGACTTCGCAGTTTGACATCAAAGCCGACCCGCGTGAGACGACGATCGAAGATATGCAAGGAATTGAACGCAAGGTTTTCGCTTCGCCCAAAGCGATCCGCAATATGATGAAGAAGTTATTTCGCGACGACACGGTCAATCGATTGATGTCGGGCAAGGTGAGCCGCTCGCACACGCTTACGCGCGACGGTTACATAAAGATCATCACGCATCAACAAGCCTACGTGCGGACCGAGGTCAATTCGAACCCGCACATCGCCGGTCACAACGCCGCGTTCTCCATCCAGATGACCCAGGCCTATCTCGATAATTATCTCGCCGCCGAAAGCATCATTCCCTCCGAAGGTGGCCGGCGCGCCGGTGCGAAAGCGCGTGATCTGCTGAAGGCTGATTTACTCGAAGCGATTAATCGCTTGCCGAAGGATTCGCCGCTCTACAAATTACCCGTAACTCTCTTGCTTGATTACGTACCCCGCGACGCTAAGAACCCGGCCCGCGTGCAACCGCACGCATTGCTCAGCGATGAGCGTGACATCGAACGACTCGGTCATGCGCATTTGACCGCCCTGGGAGATGTGCCACGCAAGTTAATATTTCCGCCGCGGCAAACTTACGGTTCACTCCTGCCCGTTCAGCTGCGGGTGGCCGGGCATGAATTCGGGCATGCACTCGGAGCTACGCTCTTCGGTTCGCGATTCGAATATATCCGCACGGCGCCGCTCGAACCCGGCGAAACCGGCTTCGTGAAAACGGTTTCTTGCGGTTTGAACACCACCGCCCGCGCCGTTACCGCCGATCTGCTTATGCAGGTCGGCGCCCGTGCCATGGAGCGGATCATGCTCGCGAAAAATCCCGCCGACCCGGCGGCGGTCTTGTCGATCGGCACCGGATCGAAGCAAGACAACATGGACGCGACCAAAACGCTCTGGCAATTGGTCTACGCCCTCGGCATGGATCCCAACGGCGGAACTCTCGAGCGAGGCGGATTAGGCGGTTGTTCACAAGACGATTTTAAAAAGCGCCGCTACTCCGTCGAGGAATTACCGCACGCCCAAATCGAGGCTCTAGGTAAAGTGGTGCGTGATCTTGAGATATTTGTCGTTAATCAATTTCTTGATGCAAGGCCCGCCGCTTGGCTGAAAGAACGAATCACTAAGTTAGCGCTCGCGGGCGAGATGAGCGAAGCCGAGTTCTACGAATTAATCGAGCAACCCTACCCTGGGCGCAATTCAGAATTCTTGGGCGAACTTTCGGGCTTGCATGAATTCTTCGCGGGCGACATTCGCCCGGAAGACCCGAAGGTGGCCGCGGCGAAGACCGCGAAGCACGGTGAATCCGGCCTTACGCCGGTTGAACATATGGACGCTGCGATGGAAGCGTTGCAAGCTTCGCTCGAAAAGCACCTTCACTCTTGCGAAGTGGACCTCACCGTCGGCAAGCCCGCGGGCGTCTCAAATTGAAACGGTTCACGAAAACGTAAAGAATATCTCAGTTTCGACCTACGTCTAGCCGATAGGGAAATGGGCATCAACGCCACAGTCCCCGGAGGCTAAGATGAAAGTCGCAAGTCGAATCGTCCTGATTTCTTTTTCGATCGCGGTACTCATGACCGGCTTCGCCAACTGTTCTAAAGTTGGCTTCGTGCAAGGTGAAGGCTCGTTGATCGGTCTCTCGGTCTTCGACGTGTTTAGCGCCGAAACCCACGCGCAGACCAAGAAAAACAAACCGGTGGATTTCGAACTCGCTTCGCTCAAAAAAGTCGGCCGCGTCAGCTTCGCGGAGTCTTCGGATCAAACGCGAATCGTTACGGCCAACGGCGTTTTTGAAGTCATCAATCCGGCCACGTTCCTCATCAAGTACACGCCGAACGCAAGCTTCGTCGGTCTCGACACCGTGCCGGTCTTCGTGCGCGACAACAACAACCTCGCTTTACCCAGCAATATCGTAGTGACGGTCGGAAATATCATCAGTCATCTGCAACCGGCCATGGCCGTTCGCGGAGTTTCTTGTTTAGCTTGTCACGCGAACGTTTCTTCGAACGTTCTTACCGACTTAGGTTACGGTCCGAATGCGCAAGATCGTACTTTTTATTTGAACGCCCACAATTGGAAAAACGCCAAAATTTGGTCGAGCGGGTTCTACGGTGAGCACGGCGGCTCGGTCATCGCGGGGATGAATCTTGCCGGTACGGCGAAATTTATCATTCCGCAAGCCCCGATCCCGGCCGATCTGCAACCCGCCGCCAAGATGGGCTCGGCGACGCTGAAGGATTATGTATCGCGTGCGCTCGCTTCGAGTACCTTCGCGAGCACCCGCACGGTTAGCGTCTTGGAAGCAAAATCGGTCAAGATTTCTCTGCCTTCGGCCGCCCGTCTGCGTGAAGTCTTCGGCAACCCCGCCGGCAATATGGTTTACGAGCGCGACACGCAAGCCTCGCCGCAACTGGCAGGCGTTGCCTACGATGCCACCCGCAAATCATTTACGATCACGGATATGACTTGCGACGGCGACTTGCTGCTCGACGGCAGCGTCGTGTTCAGGGATGCGAAAGTCCGCTCGGTTAACGGCTGCCGTATTTACGCAACCGGTTCGATCTTCGTGGACAAAGATTTAAAATCGATGGCGTACGACGGAAGCTCCTCGCAACACAATATCCAGTTGATTTCAGCGGTCAGCGTTTGGCTCGGCGTCGGCGAAATGTATAAAAACGGGAGCCACTGTGATCCCGGAAGCTGGATGACTTCAAACGAAGCCGCCGAAACTAATTCGATGAACGTACGCTTCAAGTTCATGGATAATTACGGCGCTTCAACCCGCGCCGCGAATCCCACCCAGATGATCGCGACGATACGTGCCGAACTGCCGGGCGTAATGCCGCTCGAAGATGCGAGTTGCTCGGCCCCCGGCCGCGCCCGCGTGTTCTCACGTTTGCTCGTCGCCGCGCCTTGGGTGAACAGCCGCTTCAAAGGCGATTTTAACGGCGCGATCATCGCCGAGACCTCTTTGATGTCACTCGGCTCATTCATCTTCAGCTTCGACCCCGTCTTCCAATCGGCTTCCGTTTTGCCGAAGCTCGACGAAACGGAATTGCTCGACGTCCAACCCTAATCACGCGGTCTGTTTTTTGCTCTACCCCTCGTAGATTCACAAACGAGAACTGGGTAGAGCCGCCGTGCGGATAATTTTCATACGCGTGTTCAGCTTTTCCAGCAAGGATTCGTACGCTTTTATCCAAGATCTTAAATACGTTCATCGGGTTTCCGGCCCGATCCATCGCCTCGCGATCTTGGGGCACGGTGGCCCCGGCCATTTCCAAATCGGTAAAGAAACCATCAATGCCGAATGGGTGCGCCGAAACTGGGAAAGCCTTTTGAACCTGCCGGGCGATCTCTTCGCGCCCGACGCGATGATCATTTTGGTCTCCTGCGAATGCGCGCGCGGGAATATCACGGACCCGCAACTTGGTACCGAAACACTGCGCAAAGTATTTTCGCTGTTCGCCGGTCAGGGCGCGACGGTTTACGCTTCACGCAAGGTTATCCTCGCTAACTTAAACGGCTTCGAAGAAACGCCGGAACTCCTCGAGGCCCGCCGGTTACAAATCGAGGAGGAGCGTAATCAGCCGAAGCTTCCGGACTTGCTATTGGTGCCCGTGTTCGTGGGAGTGGCCTCGGTCGTCGCCATTAAAAATACGTTCGATGCCGTTTGGGTCGACCAGGAATCCAAACATGGCGAAGCCGTCGTCGCGATTCCGATCGAGGCGTGGCGGTAAAGTGTGCCTTTGGCGGTATAACTGATTTGCCGTTGACGGCCGTCGAACACTTCGACGCTGTTTAGAAGTTCGTTGTTTCATTCCGATACCGTCTCGATTCAAGCCGCGCTAGTGCGATACGGCGGATCTCACAAAGATTCGTCCTCCCCCAAAGCGGACCCGGTTTTGCTTTTACAAAGCTTGGGGTTCAGGGGGGTTTATGAAGAATCAAATATTTTTAAGCGTTGGCTTTTTAACGATGATCGCAACGGCGTTCACGAACTGCGGGCAAGACGTGAATTTTAACCAGCTTCCGGCGCTCGGCGGCGCGGGACTAGGCACGCCGAACGCCGAGATTTTGGAAAACTGCCGTAACGCTAAAGCGACGAGCCGTTTGCAAGTTCTTAACGAGAATGTGGTCTTCGCCGACACCCGTGTCGAAAGTGGGCGCGCTCAGGTTTGCGAGTGGAACGTGAATGATAATCTCGACAAGGTGAACGATAAAAACCAAGCACGTTACGAACAAAATCACCGCTTAGGGCTGCCCGAGAAAGCCGTCGTATGCGACGTCAAGATGACGGTTCAGCGGCAACGCATCGTCTACGACGATGTCTTCTTACTCTCCTACAACGGCCGGCTGATCGCCTCGAACGACAACACGGCGGTCATGAGTCACCTGACTCCGGAAGCCGCCGTCGCCGCTTCAAACGGGCAAAGCGTAGATCTTTTCAAGGCTGACTGGTTACAGTTCCGGGGCAGTCCTTTTCAAAACTCGGATCGCGATGATTACTGTCTGGGAAAAGAGCAAGGACTCGGTTCTTGCCAATGGCCGCTTACGCAAATCGAGGGTGATTTCGCCTTTGAATTCGCGCCCGAACTTTTAGTCGACATCGGAAAACGTGAAAGCCCGACCAACCAAGTCCTGGGTTTTTCGGTAACGGGCGACAATGATGCGGCTAGTGACTGTTACCACAGTCCGATCAATTTTGACGTTAAGGTCGAATACTATATAAGTAACTAATGAATTATTCGCGACGTTCGATCTTCATCACCGTGGGCGCCTCTCTGATTTTGCTTGGGCTAATTCCGTTTCAGAATTGCGGACGCCCAAGCAAAGTTTCCGACGTTACCGACGGCGGGCTTACCGCCGCGCCCGCAAAAACGCGTTTTTATTTCGGCCGCAACGGCGGCATCGACGCGATTGAATTAGACCACGCGAGCGCTACGGTGACCCGTCTTTCATCGGCGACTTTCGCCGGTCAAACGGTGGGCTGGCTCGCTTACGACAAAACTTCGCGAAGCGTATTCGCCGCCGACGCCGGGAGCGCGGCAAAACTTGAACGCTTCACGCTCGATCCACTCACCGGTTCACTGACGTCGGTATTGGTTAAAGACTATCTCCCGGGCATCGTTCATTTGTCGGTCGTGCCCATGCAAGGCGTGTTTCATTTGTTCGCGTCGAACTACAACGCGGGCACCGCGGGTTATCACACGCTTACCGACGGCGCGCTTAACGCCGGTCAGTCGGTGAGCTTCGGCGCGACGGCCAAGACGCATTCATCCGCGTACGATCCTTCCCGCCGGCTGTTGTTTATCGCTACCCTTGGGTTGAATAAGATCCAAGTATTCCGCGTAAACGCGGGCACCATCACGCCGGCCGGAGATATCCCGGTCGATAGCCCACGCACGGTCGTGTTCGATGAGCAATTCGATAAGGTCTATGTTTCGACCGAGGCCTACGCCGGCAACAGCTTCATCAAGGGTTATTCGGTCACGCCGGCGGGTGCGAACTTTACCTTCACCGAAGTCGCTTCGATGCCGACGTCATTGATCGGTGCGGATTTGAAGGTGAATCACGCCCGTCGTTACGTCATGGCCACGTCGCGCGAATCGGGCCGCCAAGCGATCAACGGCATGCCGGTCAAACCGGACGGAACCCTCGACGCCGCACGCACAAGCTTTTCAATCTCGCTAAGCCAAGTGCAGCCTCGCTCACTCGAGGTGACCGACGACGGTGATTTTGCCGTTGTGGCGATGAATTCAAGCACGGCCGAAAATCTAGTGGTTTTTAAAATGAATTTTGATGCGCGATCGCAGTTCACCGGGAGCGCACGGATTTTCGCGCAAAAGATCGGTACCGAAGGTTACGTATGCGCAACTTCGGTACCGGTAAAATAATTTATTTTTGAACGCAGGATAATTCGTAGGTGTTGAACGGGCCTTTATCGTAGCTCAAGCTAACTTGAAGTTTACGTTTCGCGCCGTCGAACACGAGGATCGCGTTAACCGTGCGGAAAGATTTAGTGCCTTCGCTTGCGAATGCGACCGATTTATCGGCGATCGTGTACGTGTCGTTTTTGACGACGACCGAAGCCGCGTCGACCATGAACCCGCTTTCGTAGGGCGTAAATTGCAGACCGTCCTCGAGGATGTTCACTTCAAAGTGATTGTCGCCGACCTTTTCGATATTGCCGTTCGAGCAGGACGTGTAGCCTTTAGCGACCGCGGCCTGCGCGTTTAAGCCGACCAATAAAGACAACAAGCTCACGACTGCAGAAACTTTTTTCATGAATACTTCCTCGGTTTATAGTTACGGTTTAGAATTGTTCTGTTCTATGCCTTAGATCAAAAAACAAATCACGATAAATGATCCGCCTGTAATTCGACGCCGAGGCTAACGAATTTGGTGATGTGATCTTCAAGGTCCTGTTCGATTTTACGCGACTCGGTGATGTCTTGGACCACGATGACCGCGCCTAAAATATGTTTATCGAGGGCCATGAGGGGCGAGGCCGAACACAAAATCTTTTTCAAACCCCCGCCCGGCGCGGGGATCTCGAGGACATCATTGTGCGAACTCTCACCTTTTTTAAGGGCGCGCGCGAGCGGCCCGTCGGGATCCCACCAACTCAACAGCTCTCCGCAGATGCGCGCCACTTGCCCGTTGGTTTGGCAAATGCGCCCCTCGGTATCGGAAATGAGTACCCCTACCGGTAAGGTTTCGAGCACGTTCGCTAATCTTCGCCCCGCGCGCAACAAACCTTCGGTCTCGTGCAGCTGACGCTCACGCTCTTTGAGCATGTTGGCTTTTTGCCTAAAGGATCCGTAGATCCCCACCTTCATGCGTAAGATGTCGGGATCAAACGGCTTGCTGAAGTAATCCACTCCGCCGACCGCGTAACCTTTTTTGATAAACTCTTCTTCTTTATATATAGCCGTGATGAAAATGATGGGAACGTTGTCGTAGCCCTCGATCATCTTAATCGCGCGGGCCGTTTGGTAACCGTCGAGCTCCGGCATTTGGATATCGAGCAGGATAAGATCGAAATCAGGTTTGATGCGTAATAACGCTAAAGCTTCGTCGCCCGAAGCGGCGAGCGTCAAGCTGCACTCGCCGCTTAAGACGGCTTCGAGCGCAACGAGGTTTCCCGGATTGTCATCAACGGCGAGCACGCGAATCTTTGGGATGACGGATTCAATGGGTCGCATTTCATCCTTACGTTGGGGTACTACTTCATAGCGTATCCTCGCTCGGAAGAGGAACGCGAAGTCATCTTATTACCGGTCGCGTCGGTAGAGCGCGACGCCTATTGTTGAGAGATCTTAACCGGACTGCTGTTACGCTCGATTGGGCACAGCTTTTGTAATAACGACCGTCAGAGGTACTCATGAATAAGGCAGCAAAAAGACGTCGTAAAGCACTCGCCCGACAGGTTCGCGAACAGCGTACTCAACTCAACACGGCCCTCGCCTCGAGAGGCACCAAATCTCTGCACCGCTTCACGTGCGCGAACGGGATCGTCGCGGGCGCCAATGTTCTCTACAGCGACGAAGAATGCGAATAACCGTTCCAAACTTCCGCGTGAACATCCATGGAAATTAAAGATCTCATCGGATGGGGCGCGTCGCTGATCCTTTTGGCCACCATCCTTCAGCAAATCTACTCGCAATGGCGCAACGGCTCGGCCGAGGGCGTATCGATGTTCCTCTTCGGGGGCCAGATCCTCGCATCGAGCGCGTTTGTTACTTACAGCGTTATGGTCGGGGATATGGTCTTTATCATGACCAACGCGGCCTTGCTGCTCAGCCATTTCGTCGGTTTCGGCCTCACTTGGCGGCAAAAAACCTCACCGCCGCTCTCTTCGTAAAGCGTTTCCGGTTAAAAACGGGACACGCGAACGCCATAAAATTTATAGACGTGGTCCTAGACCGGCACCGCGCTTGCACACCTTAAGACCGTGCGGCTCCTTACGGATGGCGCACGGATGTACTCAACTTATATTGTTTATATAACTAACAACGAGGTAAGACGAATGAAAGCATTGACCCAAACTATCGATAACGTGAACGGCAAAGTCGGCGTCCCGATACTCATGTACTTCTTGGGCGTACCGGGTATCGTATGCGTCCTCGCGTGGGCGTTTTTCTTCCGCGGAAGCTAGTTCGATACTCTGCCGTCGACTCATCGTCTTGACCGCTATTCACCGTGAATTTCGAGTTCGACGGCGACGCGAATCGTGCCGTCGTCCGATAGTGAGTATGAGTTAAAGGGATCTTCTTGAAGATCTGCCGCCGCCATCTTCTTTACCCAGACGATATAGTGATTATCCAATTTCCACTTTACGTAATCCGCGCGCTGGACCACCGGGCGTGAAAGTCCCGCAAAGTTACGTTCAACCGAAGCGATCGCTTCGGACATCGAGTCCGCCCCGGGCTTAAATTCAAAAGACATATGTTGAACGAAGCGATCCCCGCTTTCATCCGTAAAGTATTGAGCGTGGAAATAGCGCGTACCCGGTAGCGGACTTTTGGTGCGCACGATCAGCATTTCGCCCGAGTCGGGGTTATCGTCGCGAACGACCAACGGTTGCTGACCCGTTCGCTGCAGATCTTCGAGAAGACCTTTCAAGCTAAAAGCGGGCTGGCCGATTTGGCCGAGCGTGTGACCCATAGCTTCGAGCGAAGAATCGGCCGGCTTCGGAACGTTAGGCGTTTTGCCGGCGTTCGAAGCAAGCGGCCGCGAAGGCTCGGGCACGCTCGCGGCGGGCTCGCGTACCGGGGGCGTCGCCGTTTCCTTCGCGGACGTTACGCTGGGCGAACCCAAGTCGATTTCACCCGCGACTTGGGAGGAAGGGACCGGCGCACGCAGATATTGAATTATGAAAACGAACAACAGAATCGTTGCGCCCGTGGCGATTAACTTTTTCACCGTTAACGCTCCTAGTACGAAGTACCGAATTTTAATTTTTCCCAACCGCTAAGCAGCAGAGTGGGATCGATTAAATCTTTTCTGCGTTGAAAACTATTGCCGCTTTGACTTAGCGAACCACTCGCCGTGCCGGAGTACAGTTCAAAATGCAGCATCGGCGTGCAGCAACCCGAATTTACTTTACCGACGTAACCTAGCGTTTGCCCGGCACGGACGGATTTATTAAGGGCGATGGACGGCGCGGTTTTGCCCGTGATTTCACCGTAGCGGGCGACCTTGCCGCCGGCGTGTTTTACTTCGATTGCGTAAGTGCCTTCGTAAAAATAATATTTATCGCGGATCACCGTGCCCGCCGTTACCGCTAGCGCATCTTCGCCCGTCACGCGGTAAAGATCGCAAGCCGCGTGCAAGCGTCCGTTGCTGCGATTCGCTTTAAAGCGGCGCATTCCGTCTTTATACGAAACGCTCGGTCGCTTCAGCGTGGGAAAAGTCCACGCGGGTGAAGGCGGAGCGACCACGATGGGCAAGTTGGCGCCGGGGCACGAGCTACGCGTGACGATGTAATTCTCGGCAACCCAGCCGACTTTCACCGCGCCGGTGACCGCGGGGAATTCCGACTTGATGAATGTATATTCAACCCCGTCGATGGTTTTCTTGAGACGGTCGGTACCGAAGGATTGAACCGGCTTCGCGGCCGAATGCTTAGCAACGGTGAATAAAACTTTTGCCAACGCTTGATCGCGCACGTTCAAAGTTGCGGCATTAATACATACGACGTAATCAAGCGCGCCCGTTTGCAATTCTACCCCGACGGGTAAATCTAAATCCACGGCGTAAACTACATGATTCGTGAATGTAGTGATTGCGATAACAACCATCGGAAACCATTTGAACATCTTCATTTCTCCCCCATCTGCTGAGGAAGATTGATCGGACGTTCGGAGATAAGCATGAGCAGCGGATTTCCCGGCGCGCGAGAATCAATATCGCCGACTTCCAAAATAATCGTGGGTAAAAGCGTCGCGGCATTTTACAGCGCGCATCGCTTTGAGATTTTTTGCCGAATCGGTATCGATGGTTGAGCGGAAATTCCAATCAAGATTTTAAAATCGGACCAAAGCCTGAAGAATTACTGTTACTTAGGCTTAACTTGCAATGAATCCTGACTTATATCTAATATTGTTTATGTTAAAAAAATCTTATTCGATCTTAATCGTCGAAGATGAGCCCGATTTTAGAACTTACCTGACGATATTGCTTAAGCGCCTAGGTGCCGTTATTCACCCTGCGCCCAACGTGATCGAGGCGTTTCGCCTGCTGGGCGATCAGGTTATGCCCGACCTCGTTATTACGGATTTCAATCTACCCGACACCTCCGGCTTAGAATTCATCTCGGCCCTAAGGGAATCGGGCTACCGTATGCCCGTGGTGTTGATCAGCGCCGTGCGCTCATTCTCTGACCGCGAGATCGTCGAGGCCGGTGCCGCCGCCTTTCTGCAAAAACCGTTTAACGCAGAAACACTCAAAGAAGTGATCGAGCGCAGTTTAGAAAACGAAGTTTCCGCTTCTTAGGGAATGGCGATTGCACCCTTACCCGATCGGGAGGGGTCCTATGTTCAACAAAATTTTGTTATGTTTCACGTTCGCGCTGGTCATTCCCGCGCGGGCCGCGGATTTCAATTGCCGGGCTCGCACGGGCTCAGACGTTTACCGGTTTTCGGTGAACGGTTCCGGCGAAGCGTTCAGTAGTTCGGCTTGGTTAAACGGGGCACGCATGAACCTCGTCGGGCCTTGCTGGATTCAAAACCGCCCCGGCACGAGTCACGTGCGGTGCAGTCACGAAGATGCGGGCGGAGACCGGCGTCTCGAAATCAACGTCTGGTCGGAAACTACGAGCGGAGAGGTGATCAGGGCTACCGCAATTTTGTGGACCGGCGAAGAAGCTGAAGATCTAGATCTCAGCGGCTGCTAATTTGTTTGCCGCTTTGTCTATCGCGGTGAGCTGTGGCATGGTCGTGCACTATGACTAGTGAGCTTCCGCAAGAGTTACGTTCGATCGTTAATCAATCCGTCACCACCCTCGGCGTTATCCTAAGACGCGAACTCGGCGACAAAAAATATACCTTCATCGAAACTTTGCGCGGCGAAATGGCGAACACGCGCACCGATGATGCCGCGACGGGCTTCGGGCGATTAGAAGCGCAACTTAAGCTTTTACGCCGCTTGCCCGCCAAAGACCGGCGCGAAATCGCGCTAGCCTATACCCTCATGCTCGAAGTCATGAACGCCTGCGAAAATGCTTACCGGAGCCATCGCTTGGCCGGTAAGATCACGGCCTTACCGAACGAGAACGAGAAGCCCGCTTCGATCATCTATGTGCTAACGGCCCATCCGACCGAAGCACGTTCACCACAGAACATCGCCATATTCCACCGAGTGCAGAACATTATCCTGCAATCCCTCGATCGCGGGCGGCCCGATATTATCGAAACTGAGTTGCCGCACTGGCTCGGTCTAGCTTGGCGTGCTTCCATTGTACGCCGCAGGTCCCCGCGCGTGAAAGACGAGGCGGGCCACATCTATTCTCTGTTATTCCGCAAAAATGTTTTAGCGGCGTTACTTGAAAAACGCGCCTACCCATTCTTCGTGCGTAGCTGGGTCGGCGGCGACAAAGACGGCCACCCCGGCGTTAACGAAAAAACTTTACTCGAGAGTCTGACCCTATCGCGCACTCTCGTGCTCGCGGCCCTGCGCGATCATCTGCTCGCCGTGAAAAGTACGATGGCGCTAGTGCCGGGCCACAAACTCGACCACACGATGGCGAAGTTGCTCGGCCAGCTCAAAACTTTGAAAACGATTTCAACCGGCGACGCGAAGAAAGTTCGACGCCTGCGCGCCGATGTCTTCGCCTTCAACCAAGCCTACTTAGAGAGTATGGGCTCGGTGCATCCCGAATCGACTTCGCTCGAGCAAATATTAAGAACTTTCCCGGGTCTCGTCGTTCCGCTTGAATTACGCGAATCTTCCGACATGCTCGAGAAGGTCGACCCGCGATCGGCCATCTACAAGATGCTCCAGACGGTCGAACGCATTTCGCGCGGAGGGAATCCACGTTGGTACGCCCGTGGCTTCATCATCAGCATGACGATGCAAACGAGTCACATCGTCGCGGCGGCCAATTTTCAGCGGGCCGTGTTTAAAGGCTTGCCGATCCCCGTCATCCCGCTCTTCGAAAACGCCGTTGCCCTGAAGAATTCGAAGACCATCGTCGGCGAAATGGTAAAGCTGCCGATGATCAGCAAAGCCGCGCGCGAAAACTGGGACGGCATGATCGAGTTGATGGTGGGTTACTCAGACTCGGCCAAAGAGTCGGGCGCTTTATGGAGCCGCTGGTCGATTTCACAAGCGTTGCCGCCGCTCGAACAAATTTGCGAAAAGGCGAAACTTACGGCCGTTTTCTTCCACGGCTCCGGCGGTAGCATCGATCGCGGTGGCGGCTCGATCGACGATCAGACCAGTTGGTGGCCGAAGGCCGCATTAAGAAATTATAAAGTGACCATCCAAGGCGAGATGGTCGAGCGGTCGATGGCCACGCCCGCGATCGCCCGCCGGCAAATTGAAAAGATCGGCGAAAACGTTTCGTTGAATCTTACCCGCGCACGCCGCCCGCAACCGGCTGAGGCAGTGCAAGCCTTTGCCGACCGGACTGCGGGTCATTACCGCGACAAAATCACCTCGCCCGAATTCTTGCGGTTGGTTGAGACCGCCACGCCCTACTCTTATTTGAACGCCCTTAAAATCGGCTCGCGGCCGAGCAAGCGCGCGACGCAATTGACCGTGCAGGGTCTGCGCGCGATTCCGTGGATTTTATGCTGGACGCAAACTAGGCTGCTCTTCCCCACGTGGTGGGGCATCGGTCGCGCTTGGGAAGAAAGCTCAGAAAAAGAAAAACAAGAACTCAAACAAGCTTTCAAAGACCAACCGGTTTTCACCTCGTACATCAAAGCGCTCGGGTTTACTTTAGCGAAAATGAACCTCAATATCTGGCGCATGTATCTGAAGGGCGCAGGCGCCGAAGCCGCATTCGAGGACTTCGCGCTCGAAGCCGAGCGTACGCAAAAAGCGTTTACCGAAATCTGTGGCCAAAAAGATTTTCTCTGGTACCGGCCGTGGCTCGGTGAAAGCGTGGTCTTACGTTCGGCGATGATCCATCCCCTCAACTTGCTGCAGATTTTAGCGATCGAAGATACCGATCTCGATCTTTTGCGCATAACGGTGACGGGCATTTCTTGCGGGATGCTGACGACGGGGTAAGCTGCTCTACCGAGTGAGTGCGTAATCGAATCATGATTACGCACCGTCTCTTTTCCAGAATTTAAACGCTGAGTCAGTGAGCTGATCGTTCCACGCAGTACATATTCGCGTGAGGTTCAGCGTTGAAACCTCGTGGAAATTTTCCGCTCGCGCGAGGTCACGTTGAGCGTACGCCGTTTACGTCGTGGTTTTACTTTTGCAGTTCTCTCGGGGAACAAGGACCAACCGGACTTAAATAAACCTACATCGAGAGACGAGTGACCCATGGCCAAGACACCTTCTAAATCTTCGCAAAAAAACCCCAAACAAACCCAACCGCCGCGCACCGACATGCCCGCGCTCGAAGGTGATTACCTGACCACGAATCAGGGCACGCGGATCTCAAACAATCACGATAGCCTGAAGGCCGGCCCGCGTGGCCCCAGCCTGCTCGAAGATTTCGTCCTGCGCGAAAAGATCACCAGCTTCGATCACGAACGCATCCCCGAACGGGCGGTGCACGCGCGCGGCGCGGGTGCGTTCGGTTATTTTGAATGCACTAAAGATATGTCAAAGTTTACGGAAGCCGGCTTGTTCGGTAAACCCGGCAAGAAAACGCCGGTCCTTGTACGCTTCTCGACCGTTGCCGGTAGCCGCGGTTCGGCCGACACCGCGCGCGACGTTCGCGGGTTCGCCGTTAAGTTTTATTCGGATGAAGGAAACTACGATCTCGTCGGCAACAACATGCCGGTGTTCTTTATCCAAGACGCCATGAAATTTCCAGACTTGGTCCACGCCGTGAAGCCCGAACAGCACAACGAAATCCCCCAGGCATCGAGCGCGCACGACACCTTCTGGGATTTCATCTCCCTCATGCCCGAAAGCACGCACATGATCTTTTGGGCGATGAGCGATCGCGCCATTCCCCGCAGCTACCGCATGATGGAAGGCTTCGGCGTGCACACCTTTCGCTTCGTAAATCAAAAAGGTGAAGGCACCTTCGTCAAATTTCATTGGAAACCGAAGTTAGGCCTTCACGGTCTAGTATGGGAAGAAGCGCAGATGATTTCGGGGATGGATCCCGACTTCCACCGCCGTGATCTGTTCGAAAATATTGAGCAGGGCAACGCGCCCGAGTGGGAGTTAGGCGTGCAGCTTATTCCCGAAGCCGACGAACATAAATACGCGTTTGATTTGCTCGACCCGACGAAGCTCGTGCCCGAAGAATTAGTTCCAGTGACGGTGATCGGGCGCATGGTTTTAGACCGCAACCCCGACAATTACTTTTCGGAAATTGAACAAGCGGTCTTCCACCCGGGACACCTCGTGCCGGGGATCGACCTAACGAACGACCCCCTACTTCAAGGACGGCTCTTTTCTTACACCGACACGCAGATCACGCGTTTAGGCGGGCCGAACTTCCACGAGCTACCGGTGAACCGCCCGCTCGCCGACGTGAACAATCACCAACGCGACGGTTTCGGCCGGCACACGATTCCCAAGGGCCGCGTCGCCTACGAACCGAATTCGATCGGTAAAGGTTGCCCGTTCCACGCCGGCGCAAAAATGAAATCGTTCGTCCACTTTACCGAACGTGTCGAGGGCCACAAAGTTCGCGCGCGTAGCGAAAGTTTCGGCGATCATTTTTCGCAAGCCAAACTTTTCTACGATAGCCAGTCGGCGCCCGAACAAGAACATATCCGCAAAGCCTTTACCTTCGAACTTTCTAAGGTCGAAATTCCCGCCATTCGCCAACGCATGGTCGAAACGCTTATGTTGGTCAATAAGGAGCTCGCCGGCGCGGTCGCCACCGCGTTGAATTTAAAAGTCACCAAAGGTACGGAGCAGCCCAGCCCCGCCAATCCCGACAACAGTCCCGTACCGCCTAATCGCGCCACCGATACGGCGATCTACGACGACGAGGCGATTCAGCGGCCGAAGACCCGCGTTCCCTTGCCTAAAAAATCTCCGGCGCTGAGCATGGTGTTGTCGTCTGAGCCCTCCGCCGAGACGCGAAAGGTTGCGTTTATTATCTCAGCGAACACGCCGGCCGGTGAAGTCACCGCGCTTAAAAAAGCCATCGAAGATGCGGGCGGCGCCGTTGAATTGATCGCGCCCGAAGTCGGTGAACAAAAAATGGGAGGCGCAAAGGTGAATGTGCCTAAGGCTTTGAATTCCACGCCTTCGGTTGTTTACGACGGCGTTGCGGTCTTCGTCGACGACAAGTCTTTTGCGAATCCTGAAGATCTCGGTCACGCGCTAAAATTCGTCGCGCAAAGTTTCAAGCATTGCAAAACCGTAGCGGTAAGCTCGATTAGTAAAAAATTAGTTTCGCTGGCGACCATGGGTCTGGCCGACAAAGCGGCGCCCGGTCTGGTTCCGGCCGGTGCTAAGCCGAAAGCATTCGTCGAAGCGCTTTCGCAGCACCGGCATTGGGAGCGGGCGGCTTTGGTCAAATCATTACCCGCTTAAAAAAAAGCCCTCCTTGCGGAGGGCTTTTTTTCGAAAATTGATAATCGAAAATCGGGGGGACTAGGCTTGGGGTTTTACGCCTAGGGTTTCGGTTAAGAGTGCCGAGATTTGCGGGAGGACTTTCGGGGCGGCTAGGTCGAAAAGTTGGCGGCCCGGCTTCGTGTACAACAAAGCCCAGCCCGCGACGCCGGCGGCGACGAAGAGTGCCAAAGCTTCTCCACGATTTTCATTTACGTAGGTTTTGCCGGTTTTGTACAAATCAGCGGCTTGGCCGATCGCGTTTTCGATTTGCTTCTGGGTATCTTTTCCGAGGCTTTCACCTATGACGTCGCCTACGGTTTTGATTTCGTGATTGCCTTCTTGTTGCTCCGAAGCTTCGGCGCCCTTGGGCATACGACCGGCTTTTTTCGATACAGAATTTTCAGTTTGGGATTGTTGCATGATTACTCCTAGTAAAAATTATTTGTTGGTGAACCGCACACTCTCTACTAGAGCAAACGGCGGTCCAGCCCGTACGCGTTCTTAGTTGCTACGACCGCGTCGGGTTGGGGCATGGATGTGCGTGTTCGCACGCGGTTACGCGTGGTAAATGAACGTGCGCAGGGGCGCGGCTAAACGGGGCGGCATCATGTTCGCGACCATATCTAAAGTCGTTTGCACGATGTTGCCTTCTTTGACCTTAGGCTTCAGGCCCTCGAAAGCTTCGGCCATGGTGACCGCTTCCTCTTCGGTGAATAAGTGTTGTGCGGCCGAGAAAATCTTGCCCTCTTCTTCCGCGATATGATGCTCAAGCGCCGACTTCAATTCGCGAGCAACGGCGTTAAGCTGGACGTCAACTTTGTCGGCGGCTTGCAAGGTGCGCAGTAAAGTTTCGGCCGCCATGTGCTCTTCGTAGCCGTGCCACGCAAGATCTTTCGCCGTGTTGACCTCGCGGATCGAATTATAAAATACCGCTTCTTCGGCGCGTGAGTGCGGAATCAGTTCGTCGCGGATCTGCTCGACGACGCTCGCAAATTGTTTTTCGTCGCCTTCACCGAGGGAGACGAGAGTGTTGAGCAAGCCTTTTACTTTATCGTGGTCTGTCTTGAGTGCTTCGTAGATTGTCATGTCGATCTCCTTTGATCTATATGAAACCGTATTGCAAACAAGTGACCAACTTGAGCGGTAAATAAACCATTCACCGCGCCGGCCCGGCCCCATCGCGGGGAGATTTCGAACCGGTCCGTTTACTCATATCAAATTTCCACGATCGGTTTGCGGGCCCGCTTCACGCGGCGCTTCGCCTCGGCCTTCACTTCCGCTTTTTCGGTGAGGTTTAGTTTTCCGTAGCCGGGCAGCTTGCGGGCCGCCGGAGACTGGGCAAGCTCTACGGCTTTTAGTAACGCTTTTTCGAAGCCCGCCATCCCTTCCTTATCTAATAGCTTTTTTCCGCGGAAGAAATTGGCCCAGGTAAATTCCGCGAAATTCTTTTCGCTGTTTTCGAAGCCACCGGACTTCCGAACAAACCACGCGAGTGACCGGTAGGGATCGTCGGCCAGCCCACGAATGTCGCGCGGCAGGTAATATTCTTTGCGCGGCCCCTGCCCGAATTGGCAAAACAAGTACGAGTTCCGCGTTTTGCCCATCCAGCGCCAAAACTGCACGAAGTTCATTTTCGCTTTACGGTGATCGGCGACGATATCAACCGGAACTTTATTTATGCCGAGGTGATAACAAACGCATAAAAAATGATGTCGGTCGACCACGTACAAACGATCGTCGGGCCCCCGCACGACGGGTACCGGCTTTTCGTTGATAAACTTTTTAAGTTTCTTTTTTGAATACTCTGAGACCTCTTTTATTTTTTCGTCTACTTCGAGCATGCCGACGGAAAACTGCGTAGGTCGCAGGGTCAAAATCTTTACGGTCTTCACGGTGATTCCTTTAGACGGTCGCGTGTTGCGCCGGCGTTTGTGTTTGGGTAACGATGCGCGAGGCGGGCTTCGCACAGTTGTCGCAATGCTCGCACCGTTCCCATTCTATATCTTGCCCGAAGTATTTGAGTATCATCTTCCACCGGCAAAGCGAAGTCTGGCCGTAGACGATCATCGCCTTCAGTTTGTCGTGATCGCTTTCCTTCTTACGGCGGTACTTTTCTAGGATCTTTTCGGAGAGCGAAAAGCTTAACCCCTTGGAAGCAAGCTTATAACCTTGGCGGCCGGCCTTGATCACACCCTCCTCCCGTAAGGCGCTTAGGATCACCGCAACTTTTGCTTTGGCTACGCCGGTCTTCTCATGGATGACGGCGGCGCTAACGAGACCTTCGCTCTCCTCCAGGACGCGATGTACGGCCGCGATGGCCGGCGCTTCGGGATATCGGCCCGCCATAAAGAAGTTTTGCGTGCATTTGTCTTTCTTAAGGTAAAGCAGCACGCAACGGGAAGGAAACCCATCACGCCCCGCACGCCCCGACTCTTGGTAGTAAGCTTCGAGCGTCGCGGGAAACGCGTAGTGCACGACCAAACGGATGTCCCGTTTGTCGATCCCCATCCCGAACGCGTTGGTGGCAATCATTAACCGGGACTGACCGCTCATAAAACGGTCTTGCGCAGCCCCACGATCGGCGGCGCGCATTTTACCGTGGTAGCATTCCGCCTCGATGCCGGCGCTCTTCAAAAATTCATGCACGTGCTCGACCGCTTTGATGGTCGCGCAGTAAACGATCGCGCTCCCCTCGGCTAATCCTTGAATCAAACGTAAGACCTCGGCATCTTTATCTTCCGCCTTATCGAGATTGCGGGTCTCGTAAATCAAATTGGGCCGCAGTACACCCGACTGGAAAACTTCGAAGTTCAGGCCGAGCTGTTCTTGCAGATCATCGATCACCTCAATGGTGGCCGTGGCGGTCAACGCAAGAACGGGAGGTTTACCTAAGGCCGCCCACGCTTTCTTCACGTCAAGGTACGCGGGCCTGAAATCATGTCCCCACTGGCTCAGGCAATGCGCTTCATCGAGGACGAAAAGATCGATGACGTTATTCTTCATCGACGCGATGAAGTCCGGGTTCGTAACCCGCTCGGGCGTAACGTAAACAAACTCCGCCTTGCCGCGCGAAGCCCGGCGCTCTTGCTTAGCTCTGTCTTTGGCGCTGAGGCTTGAATTCAACTGCACGGCCTTGATGTCCAGATCCTCAAGTTTTTCTTTTTGATCTTTCATCAGGGCGATCAACGGTGAGACGACGATGGTCGTGCCGGGCATGATCAAGGCCGGCAGTTGGTAGCAGAGCGACTTGCCCGCGCCGGTCGGCATGACGGCCAAAGTGTGCTTCTGCGCCAGGACCGAACGCACGACCGGCTCTTGACCTTCCCGAAGCTCTTCTATCCCGAAGTTATCGCGCAAAAACTGGGTCAGTCTCTTCCCGGTAGGAAGTTTAGCGGCTCTTCGTCTCATCGGATCTCCTGGTGCGACCTGAAGCATGCTCTGTGCCAAGCTCGAAGAAACACGGGCGTGGCCGCCGTCGCGCTGGAAAAATTCCCGTAGTTCCCATACACTTCGTGCATGCAGCTCAAAAGTCCAAGCCTAGAATTAGTGACGAGTTACCTCGATTTTACGCAGGAAATGGCGGACCGGGGCGAAAAAGTTTGGGAAAATTGCCGGCCGTGGGCCGAGGAATCGCCGGCTGATTTTGTAAACCGTTTGCTCCGCTCTGAAACGGCGCCGTTACCTGGTCTCGTTGCGGAGTCGACATTTTGGTGCGTGGCGGATGGCCGCGTGCTCGGGCGAATTGCCTTGCGACACGAATTGAACGAACAGCTCGAAAAATTCGGCGGCCACATCGGCTACGAAGTGAGACCCTCGGCTCGTCGTCAAGGTCTAGCCACGGAGATGCTTGCGCAGTTGCTTAAAACACCGAAGGCGAAAAGCATCGGCCGCTTATTGTTAACCTGCGCGCCCGACAACTTGGCGTCGAACAAGACCATTCAGAAGAACGGCGGTGTCTTATCTAAAACCGAGTTCGTGGAGAAATGGCAACGCCTAACCAACTACTATTGGATAACGCCATAATGAGAATTCGACAGATGGGGTTTTCTTCGAGGTTGAAAGCCCACCGGCATATTCTCACCCTCGAAACTTTAAAATTTATTTATGAGTTTATGGTCAGCGGCAACGCGAAAATTGCCGCGCTTAATTCAGGTATTCCGGAAACGTACGCGGCACGCCAGGGGCAATGGCTTAAGAAATTACCGGTCGTCAACGCCGCGATGGAAAACGAATTGGATGAGCGCGAGCTCGAACGCTTCAAGCAAGCTCTCGCAGAAATCGACCGGCAAATGGAGATCTGCAAAGAGCTGCTTCAGCTTGAACGCGAACCTGATCTTTAAGAGTTCTTGGGTTTAGTTTGAGCCGCCTGCATCGAGGCCGCCATTTTTTCGGGAATGATCTTCGCGCTGCCGGCCATGACGTTGTTCATCCAACTGCCGGCGACGACGTGATCCCGGCCCGCCATCAATGCATCGTAGCCTTGTTGGGCGACGTCGGCGGCGGAATCTTTTTTACTCTCACCGGCGACGGTGTTGAGCATGTTCGCCCGCGCGAAAAAGTTAGTTTCGGTCGCGCCGGGCTGAAGCGAAGTGACCGTGATGCCTTTGTCCTTCACTTCGAAACGGATTGCCTCGGCGAAGGATTGTACAAACGCTTTGGTCGCGGCGTAGACGGCGTAATACGGGCCGGGCATGGTGCCCGCGATCGACGACGTGTACATGAGTTTTCCGTTTCCTTGTTCAATCAAGGCGGGCAAAACACGTTTCGTTAAGTGAACTAAAGAATCAACGTTCAACGAGATCATTTGCAATTCGCGCGTGAGATCGGTTTTCACAAACTCACCACCGACGCCGAATCCCGCGTTCATGCAGATCACGTCGGTCTTGCGGCCGGCCGTGGCGATCGTCTCGCTGAGCATCTCCACGCCCTCAAAGGTCGACAAGTCGCACAGGCAAACGTCGACCTTTACGTTCATGGCCTGTAAGGCATTGCAGGCATCGTAAATGCCTTTATCCTCGGCACAAATCAAAAGATCGTAGCCGTTCTTCGCGAAGACTTTTGCCAATTCGTAGCCGATACCGCTCGACGCGCCGGTAATGACGGCGTACTGGCCTTTATGTGAAGCTTTTGATGATTCCATGCTCACCTCTTTCTTACCTTGCAGGATTTGCAAGCGAGGTGCCCATGGCGCAGCGATACCTGATCCACGGAACGATATCGATCCGTGGAATATTGCCGCCCGCGGGGCGAATTTAGGCTAATTGATTTCGCTTAACTGACTAACTAAGGGGAACGGTGATTGGCGGTGGACCTTCGGCGAAACCGCCGGCGAAGCTTTTGATCACGCCGGGCATGATCACCACGTCTTGACGCACTTCTTTGCACGTCACAAGAAAAGTCCCGTCAGGATTTTTGGTAACCTGATCGATCATTACGCTGCATACGATGTCGCGTTTGCTCGAAGCTTTAACGAACATGCGCTCGTCTTTGTGCTTCTCGATCTTCGTAATCACTTTTTGATTGGTCTGGAATTCTTGTAGACGGCTGCCGATCCATTTGGAAGCGGAGTCGGGTCGTTTAACGTAAAGATACAAAACAGTCTGGGATTCGTCCAAGGTCACCTCGCGGGCCATAGTCGCCGTATTCTCTCCTAGCGTCAACCTCGGGTGTGGTCCGCGATGAAGTTTTAACACGGTCGGCGTTCGTTGACCGTGCCGTGGCCTAACCATACATTTAAAAGGCGTTTAGCCACGAAATGCGAGAAAAAATGAGCGATCAAAAACTGGTGCAAGATCTGATGACGTCCGCGGTTCACAGGGTCAAACCCGAGATGAAAGTGTACGAGGCGATCGAATTGCTCACCCGCTACATGATCAGCGGCGCCCCGATCGTCGATCAGGGCGATAAGATCATGTCCGTCCTTAGTGAGGGTGACCTGCTGCGCCTGGCCGCCACCGAGGGTCTAGACGCCACCATCGCGCATTGCTTGCTGCAACTTACGCCCACTAAAAAGTTAATTACGCTTGAAAAGCATCAGTCCTTCGCCGACGCCTATAAATTATTTTTGAAACATTCTTTACATCGGATCATCGTCGTCGACGGCAACGGGCGCCTGAACGGCATCGTCACCCGGGCCGACATCCTAAGGATTTTTGTCGAAGCCCGGCACGGTAAAAAGCTACCCGACCGGAAGGTTTGATAGCTGTCGAAGTTCGACCAACGCGCCCGTGTATTCCTCACGCGCCGCTTCGATAAGAATCCCGATGTGTTTTGCGTTAGGATCTTTATCGGACTTTTCAATTCGCTCGCACATGTCACGCAGGCGTATGGCACCCAAGTTCGCGGCCGCCGACTTTAAGGAGTGCGCAATACCGGCAACTTTCTGAAAATCATTGGCTTGCAAGGCGCCGGTCATCGCGCCGAAACTCTGTAGGGATTCTTGTTCGAAGATCTCGACCAACCCCGTGATCAAGGTTGAATCGTCGGAGGCTTGAGCGAGCGTGCGTAGTTTTTCGATGGCGGTATAATCGATCAGCTGGGTTCCGCGTGCGAGCCACTTTTCGACTTTGTAAGCGAGGTCATCGTAGGAAATCGGCTTACCGATGTAATCGTTCATCCCCGCTTCTAGACATTTTTCGATATCGCCTTTAATCGCGTTCGCCGTCGTCGCGATGATCGGAATTTTGCGCGCGGCTTCACCCCCGTCGCCCTGGCGTATCCGCCGCGAAGCCTCGTAACCGTCCATTTCCGGCATCTGCCCGTCCATCAAGATTAAATCGTATTTTTCGGCTTGCAGGTTTACGAGCACCGCGCGGCCGTCGGCGACGAGCTTAACGGAGCAGCCGAGCATTTTCATCATTTCGGCCACGACCTTTTGATTCACCTTATTGTCTTCGGCGATCAAGATATGCGCGCCGAGCGAGCGCTTCTTCATCTCGGTGGTGGTCTCGAGCCGCGAATCGGACCGGAATTTCGAAACCTTGAGCGTCACTTCAAAGTAGAAACGTGATCCCGCGCCCGGCTGACTATCGACGCCGATGTGGCCGTCCATCATCTCGGTAATTTGCTTTGATATGGCCAAGCCAAGCCCGGAACCGCCGAATTTACGGCTGGTAGACTCATCACCTTGCGAAAATGTTTGGAAAAGTTTGGCTTTGGTCTCGGCGTTGATGCCGGGGCCTTCATCGATGACTTCGAAACGCAACGTCGCCCGTGAATCCCAAACTTTTTGTTGAACGACGTTAATCCAGATCGTACCGCGATCGGAAAATTTGACGGCGTTATTTAATAAGTTAAGGATGACCTGCCGAAGACGCAAGCCATCACCGAGAAAAAATTCGGGAACTTCGGGCGCGATCTTAAGCTCAATCTTTAGGTTTTTTGAATTAGCGGCGTAGTCGACGATCGAAACGGTGCTCTTTATCAAAGACAAGAGTTCGAACGGAGCTTCTTCAAGCTGCATCTTGCCGGATTCAATTTTTGAGAAATCTAGAATCTGATTGATAAGCGCTAAAAGTGAATTGCTCGAAATTTTCATCGTGTCGAGGTAATCACGCTGTTCCGAGTTTAAACCGGTATTTTCGAGTAGCTTAGCCATGCCGACGATCCCGTTCAGCGGAGTGCGGATCTCGTGGCTCATGTTGGCCAGGAAAGACGACTTGAGTTCGGAAGCTTCACTGGACTTGGCCTCGGCTTTGACTAACTCGTCTAGGATCTGCCCGCGTTGCGTGATTTCGCGTTGCAAACGGATCGTCGTGTAGAGCAGCAGTGAGAACGCCAGCAGCAAGCCACCCACGACAACCGTGCCCGCACGCCGAAAATCGTGGGCGGCGTGCTCGGTTCGCTCCTTCAACAGCTGGACCTCGTCGCGCTTGAATTCACCGAAGAGGGTGTTGATCTTATCCATAAGCACGCGACCTTCGCCCGCCTTTACGGCGGCGTGGGCTTCCGGCATCTTTCTTTGGCCTACCAACTCGATGATCCGTTCGATGAATTCAAACTTTTTATCCACCTCGCCACGGATCTTCGCGATGGCGGCGACTTGTTGAGGATTATCGGTAATGGCCTGCGCGAGCGAATCGAGACTGCGGGCGGCTTCATCCCGTGCGGTGCGATACTGTTGCAGGAACATGTCTTCCGCGGAGATTACGTAGCCACGCTGAGCGGATTCGGCATCGGCTAATGACTGCTGGGCATCGCCGATCTTGTCTAAAACTTCATTGCTGTGATCACGCCAACTCTCGGCCCGCTGATATTCGTTGCCGGACCAAAATGAAAGTGCCGAAATTATAATCAGCAAGGCTAAACCGGTCCAGGCCATCAATTGCGCGGAGGGTTTTTTCATCTTTTGATTGACGGATAAATTCGGTTTAGGTTTCATTAACAGTCCATTGTGTCGCGATTTTCGTTAGTCATCTAGGCGTTTTTTCTGAGACAAGCTCTATGAGTTTTTCTCAAGAAAACACACCTGTTGTCGATTAGTATTAAAGACGTTTACTATTTAATGTAGCGCAACAGACTAACCATCGGACGTAGTATGCTAAAAGAAAAAGTACTCCTCGTCGAAGATGCGCGTGACATGCAAATGATCGTGATGGCGACGATCGGTAACGATTGCGCGCTCACGTGCACCGGCTCGCTGGATGAAGCGCGCAATGCACTTCAAGAAGAAGTTTTTTCATTGATTCTGTTGGACGTAGGTCTTCCCGACGGCTCCGGTTTCGATTTCTGTTTGGCGTTGCGGGCCCAGGGAAAATTTAAGGCGGTTCCGATCATCTTCCTTACGGGCGAAGACGGCATTACCCAAAGGGTCCGGGGTTTCGATTACGGGGCCGACGACTACATCGTCAAACCGTTCGAGCCGAACGAATTCAAGGCGCGCGTATTTTCCAAGCTGAAACGCAAGACCGAAGCGGCCGAGCAAAGTTCATTTTCAAGCGGAAAATTTTCGGTAGATTGGTCGACGCAAAAAGCGACGAAGATCAACAAAGACGGCTCGAAGGCCGAATTAGCGTTAACCCCGATCGAATTTAAATTACTGGTTCAGTTCCTACGCAACGAGAACAAGATTTTTTCCCGCGAAGAACTATTGGTTGCGGTTTGGGGCAGCGCCGTTCACGTGTCCGGTCACACCGTCGACACGCACATATCCTCGCTTCGTAAAAAAGTCGGAGAATACAGCGTGTTCTTCAAAGCGGTCGTTAAAAAAGGGTATCGCTACAGTACGACCGAAGCTTAGTCGGCGAGTTAGTACCAGACGATGACCCGGCCGGCGCCGCCAACGCCGCCACCGCTCGCGATGACGAGCAACGTTGCGCCGCCGCCGCCACCGCCGCCGCCCGGAGCAATGCCCGGAGCGCCCGGCGTGCCGCCGTTATTCGCACCAATGCCGCCGGCACCACCGCCGCCGCTCGCAACACCACCCGCTCCGCCGACCGCGGCAACCGCTAACGTAAGACTCGCGCCGCCGCGGCCACCCGCCATGTTGATTGCCGCCGATGAAGTTCCGCCAAGACCGAAGCCCGTGCCCGCACCACCTGCGCCACCGGTCGCGCTTAAGCCGCTAAACGAAGTTGCGCCGCCGGGATTACCCGTAAAGCCCGCGAGCCCGCCCGCACCGACCGTCACCGGAATCGTCGCGCCTGGCGTAACGGCAAGAATGGCGGCGCCGTAACCTCCGGCCCCTCCGCCTTCGCCGCCGGCCGTTAAGATGCCGGTGCTCCCGCCGCCCCCACCGCCCCAAGCCTGGACATAAACTTTCGAAACGCCGGCGGGTACATTGAATGAACCTGAAGCGCTAAATACCTGCATGTTTTGAAATGCCACGGGCAAGCCGGTTAACGCGCTGGCGTCAAGCGCGGGTAATTTACCTGCACTATCCAACTGCACTATTTTGTTAGCCGTGGTGCCGGTGTCCACCGCAATTGTACCGGACGTGACGCTTAAACCCGCACCCGCCGTGACCAAACCTTTTTGCGAAGCCGTGGCGGTTGGGATCGGATTGCAGACCATCGAATCGGTGAGCGATGACCAGCCCATCGACTCCGAAGCCGAACAATTTGCCGTCGCGAAAACATTGCCCGCGACCGTGCTTTTAATATCAAGAAGATTCAACGTGACCGGCGCCCAGTTGCTGCCGTCGAACTTCAAAAATTGACCCGCGCCCGCACCGCTGAAGTTCAGCGTTTGTCCTTGGATTTTAT
>CANEZP010000018.1 GCA_947444305.1 Pseudobdellovibrionaceae bacterium
ACGAAGTCGCGCTCGAAAAAGTATTTCAGGCGCACGGCCACGAAATTGCCGCCGTTATCGTGGAACCGATGCCCGCGAACTACGGTTTACTTTTACAGCGTCCTGAATTTTTAGAAGAGATTTTCACGCAAGCGAAACGCCACGGGGCCCTCGTCATTTTTGACGAAGTCATCTCGGGCTTCCGCGCGGCCTTCGGCGGAATGGTCGAACGCTTGAACATGAAGCCCGACCTCGTGACGTACGGTAAGGTCATGGGTGGCGGATTAGCCGTCGGCGCCTACGGTGGACGCAAAGAGCTTATGGACATGGTCGCGCCCGCCGGCAAGGTTTATCAGGCGGGCACGCTCAGCGCGAATCCGCTCGCGATGCGAACGGGCGCCGCCACTTTAAAAAAATTGAAAACCGCCGACGTTCATAAAATATTAGAAGCCCGCACGGAACGCTTCGCGCACGAAATGAAGATTGTGTTGAAGCCCGCGGGTTTCGACGTCACTCATCTCGGGTCCGTTTTTTGGATTCATCCGCGCACGAACAATCCGATCCGAAGCCTCACCGATCTGCCCCAACAAATGGGCGAGTACTACAAACCGTTGTTTCACGCGCTTTTGCAGCGCGGGATTTACATGGCGCCGAGCGGATACGAAGTCGGGTTCCTGTCGCTCGCGCATGACGAAAAAGTGCTTGATGCCACGCTCGGCAAAGTGCACGAGGCCGTAAGTGAGTTGGGCTAAGCGCCGCGAACTTTTAAAAATGATTTTGATCGCGGTGTGGTTGATCTTCACGGTCACGTTCGCCATCTGGTGGTTTAACTTAAGTATCAATCACATCACGGCCCTGGCCGAACTTCAGCCCGAGCGATTAGAGCATTGGGAGCGTCAAAAGCGCATGGTCTTCTGGGAAGGCTCGAGCTGGTTGATTTTGCTCATTATCGGGGGCGCGGCGCTGGTCGGTCTCGTTCAGCGCGAAAAGCTGCGTTCAAAACGCATCCGCGAATTTTTCGCGAGCTTCACGCACGAAGTTAAGACTTCGCTCGCGTCGTTACGTTTGCAGGCCGAAGCTTTACAAGATGATCTCGGCCAACAAAGTTCGCCGATCCTCAATCGCCTGGTCGGCGACACCGTTCGTTTACAGCTCCAACTCGAAAATTCTTTATTCTTGGCCAGCCAGGATGATCTCAAACTTTACTTCGAATCCGTCAAGCTCAGCGGTTTGGTCGAACGCATGCGTGAGCAATGGCCCAATTTAAAAATTGAACTGAAGGGCGACGCGATCGTTCACGCCGACGTGCGCGCGCTACGCACGATTATGAGCAACCTCGTGCAGAACTCGCACGTGCACGGCAAGGCCGGCGTCATTTCGGTCAGCGTAGCGAAAGAAGCCGGCTCGCAGATCCGCATTTCGGTGTGCGACGACGGCCGCGGCTTCGACGGCTCACCGGTAAAGCTGGGTGAGCTTTTTCATCGTCCGAAAAACACCAGCGGCAGCGGGCTCGGTCTTCACATTAGTATGATGTTGGTACGCAAAATGGACGGCGACTTGCAATTCGATTCGTCGGGCAAAGGTTTTTGCACGATCGTGAGCATCACCGGCGAGGTCGCATGAGTAAAATCATGCTCGTCGAAGATGATCAATCGCTAGGCGCGACGCTGAAAGAGCGACTCACCAAAGAAGGTTACGCCGTCTCTTGGGCGGGCAGTAAAAAAGAAGCGTTGGAATATTCGGCGCGCGAGAATTTTGATCTTTACGTTTTTGACGTCGGCTTACCCGACGGCAGCGGCTTTGAGCTGGTGCGCGAGTTGCCGGTAAGGCCCTTTATCTTTATGACCGCGCAGGGCGATGCCGAATCGCGCTTACACGGTTACGACCTCGGCGCGGAAGAGTTTATCCCCAAACCTTTTCACTTGCGTGAACTTCTGTTGCGCGTGAAGCACGTGCTTGAAAATCACGCGGCCGTGAACAAACTTGAAGTCGGCGGTGTGAAGGTCGATTTCGAAAGCTTCACCTTCAGCCGCGACGGCAAAAGCGAGACGATCGCCAGCAAAGATCTCTTGTTTTTAAAACTGCTCGTACAAACGAGCCCGAAGGTCGTCAGCCGCGACGAAGCCCTCAATGAATTGCGCGGCGAAGACAAATTTCCCTCAAACCGCACCGTCGACAATGCCGTCCTTAGATTGCGCACCGCTTTGGGTGACGAAGTGTCGGTGTGCCTTGAGTCGGTGAGGGGCGTGGGCTACCGCTGGAATCCCGAAAGCTTACCAAATCAAACGGAGAAGAAATCATGAACAAACGTTTTCAAAACGCGCTCAACGGTATCGTGCAGGATGTTCCCCCCGTTTGGTTCATGCGCCAGGCCGGTCGTTACCACAAGCATTACCAGAATCTAAAAAAGACCCACACCTTCATGGAGCTTTGCAAACAGCCCAAGCTCGCGGCCGAAGTGGCTTTAGGTCCGATTCTCGATTTTGACTACGACGTCGCCATTTTATTCAGCGATTTACTTTTCCCGCTCGAAGCTTTGGGCATGGGCTTAACCTACGATCCGGGCCCGAAGCTCGGCTGGCATTTGAACGAGGCGAATCTTTCGAAGTTCCGTCCTTTTCAAGACGCGCTCGCGGCGCTGCAATTTCAAAAGGAAGCGCTGATCGAAACGCGCAAAGTTTTGCCTAAAGACAAAAGCCTGATCGGCTTCGTCGGCGGTCCTTGGACGTTATTCACGTACGCGTGCGAAGGTGAACACAAAGGCAACCTCATCGATGCGAAACGGCATTCGGCTTTGTATCATAATTTTTGTGAGTTCATGTTGCCGTTGCTCGAAGCGAATATCGAACTGCAACTCGCGGGCGGTGCCGAAGTCGTCATGATTTTCGATACCGCGGCCGGCGAACTTAGTCCGCTCATGTTCAAAGAACAGCTTGAAGATCAGCTTAATGCTTTTGCCAAACGCTTCCCCGGTAAACTCGGTTACTACTCGAAGGGCACGACGCTCGCGCACATTGAATCCATGCGCCACAAGACGACCTGGGCGGGTTTCGGCGTCGATCACCGTCACGATTTGCCGGCGATGCTCAAGACGAACGCGCGGGGATTTTTGCAAGGCAACTTCGATCAGGCTTTATTGTTCTGTGACACCGACGAATTCAAGCGCCGCGTAGATGAATACCTAGCGCCGTACAAATTGCTTTCGAAAGAAGAGCGGCGCAATTGGGTGTGCGGTTTAGGTCACGGCGTGCTGCCGCAAACGCCCGAAGAACACGTTCGTTATTTCGTCAAACACGTGCGCGAGGTTTTTGGAAAATGAACCACAGCGAATTATTAAAAAAATACGACGTACCCGTTCCTCGTTACACGAGTTACCCGACCGTTCCGTACTGGACGGATTCTCCGACGACGGCCGAGTGGATTGATTCCCTTAACCGCGCGTACGCGCAGCCCTCCATGACGTGGTCGATGTACGTGCACGTTCCGTTTTGCGAAACGCTCTGCACCTTTTGCGGTTGCAATACGGTCATCGGCAAAAACCACGAGCGTGAACAGCCTTACGTAGGCATGCTCTTAAAAGAATTCGGCGCGTACAAAGCGGCGGTGGCGGCGATTGCCTCAAAACCTTTAAGGCAAATGCACTTGGGCGGAGGCACGCCAACGTTCCTCAACGAAAAGCATCTCGTTCAGATGGTCGAAGGCTTACTCAAAGAAGTCACCTTAGACACCGCGCACTTCGAAGGTTCGATCGAGGTCGACCCGCGCCGCACGACTAAAGAGCAACTCAAAGCGCTTTTGCCCTACGGTTTCAAGCGCGTGAGCATGGGCGTGCAGGATTTCGATCCCGAAGTGCAACGCCTCGTGAATCGCATCCAGCCTTTCGAGCAAACCCGTGATCTGACCGATGCCGCCCGGGCGATGGGTTACGATTCGGTCAACTTCGATCTTATCTACGGATTGCCGAAGCAGACGGTGGCTTCGTTCGGTCCTTCGATCGACCGCACGGTTCAGCTCAGGCCCGACCGTATAGCACTCTATTCGTTTGCGCTCGTGCCATGGATCAAACCCGCGCAGCGTTTGTTCAAAGACGAAGACCTGCCCGCCGGCGCGGAAAAGCGCGCGCTGTACGAAATGGCTTACAAAAAGTTGACCGATGCCGGTTACGTCGAAATCGGCATGGATCACTTCGCCTTGCCGGAAGATCACCTCGCCAAAGCGATGACGCAAAAAACTTTGCACCGCAATTTTATGGGTTACGCCGACCTTCGCACCGACGTGCTGCTGGGTTTAGGCGTCAGCAGTATTTCGGAATCGCCGGATTGCTTCCACCAAAACGAAAAAGTTTTGCCGGTGTACGAACGCAAGGTGAACGGTGGTCTAATCCCGACCTTACGCGGTCATAAATTGCACGAGCAGGATCGCAAACACCGTGAACAAATTTTGACTTTCATGACCCAAGGCGCGACCACGCTCGAAAGTGCCGCGCAGGCCGCCGACGTGAAGCAATTCCTCGGCGATATGATCGGGGATGGATTGGTAAAGCTCGACGGGTTAACGCTCTCGCTGACCGAAACGGGTAAACCGTTTTTAAGAAACGCCTGCGTGGCCCTTGATCAACGTCTTCGTGAATCGAAACCCGCAACGAAAGTGTTCTCGCAAGCTCTATGAAACCGGTCGCGATCGTCGGCGCCGGCTTCTCCGGTCTTACATTGGCTCACCACCTGCGCAAGCGCGGGCTCGAGGTTCAGCTTTTCGAAAAGCAGGACCGCGCGGGCGGCTTGATCAACACGCACGCCTCCGGCCTAAGCTTGAGCGAAGCGGCCGCCAATGCAATTCTCAACGACAGCGAAATAGAAAAGTTATTCGCGGATCTCAATCTACCGTTCGCGGCGCGCAAGCCCGAGCGTAAAAAGCGTTACATATTTTGGAACACACCTAAGCGCTGGCCGCTAGGTTTGTGGACGACGCTTAAGGCGCTTTGGATGATATTGCAAATTCGCCTCGGCAATGCCGAAGTCTTGCCACGCGAGGCCGAAAGTATTCATGACTGGTGCCGGCGGGTCGTGAACGCTCAGTTTGAAGAGCGCTTAATTTCGCCGGCTCTGCAGGGCGTGTTCGCCGGTGATCCTAAAATCTTGAGTGCCAAACTTACGCTCTCGGCTTTGTTCACGGGCCGCGCGCCCGCGGGCAAAGAAAAGGGCAGCATCGCGCCGCCCGAAGGCATGAATCAGCTGATGCAAACGCTCCGGCGCAGGCTTGAAGCCGACGGCGTGCCTATTCAGTTCAACCATGATTTCGATCTTAAGGGATTAGGCGGCGATCAAATCGTCGTGCTCTGCACGAGTGCCTGGACCGCCGCCGACATAACTAAAGACACGCATCCCGAACTTTCCGAACAATTACGCCGGTGCGAAAGTTTACCCCTCGTCAGCGTCACTTGCGTGTTCGAAAAATCAGAGACGGATCTCGAAGGGTTCGGCTGCCTCTTGCCGCCACAGCAAAACTTTATCGCGAGCGGCGTGATCTTCAACGACTGCGTGTTCGAGAACCGTTCGCAAAAACGATCCGAAGCTTGGATCTTGGGCGGGGCTCTGCAGCTCGGCGCCGCGGGCTGGAGCGACGAAGAGCTGATCAACAATATATTAAAGGATCGCGCACGCTTGATGCCCGGCTCGGAAGGCCGCCGGCCGCTTGAGTTCCGCGTCCACCGTTGGCCGCGCGCGATTCCGCACTACACCGTCCAATGGGAAAAGATCGTGAAGACCTTAAAAGTCGAGCGTCCTTTGTTTCTGCACGGCAATTACCTGGGCGGCATCGGCTTGTCGCGCATTCACCGTCGCTCGATCGAGCTGGCGGAGCAAATAAAGGATATTTATGGCGCGTAGCGGAGTTCTATTAATTAACTTAGGTTCGCCGGATTCAACCGAGACGGCGGACGTTCGTAGATATCTCAATCAGTTTTTGACCGACAAGTACGTCGTCGATATCCCGAAGATATTCCGGCACATTTTTGTGAAGGGAATCATCACGCCACGGCGGGCACCAAAATCGGCGGAAGCGTACAAACTCATCTGGACGGAGCGGGGATCGCCGCTCGTCGATTACACTAAGCGCTTCACCGAAAAACTTCAGAAGCTTGTGCACTTCCAGTACGACGTACGCTGGGCCATGCGTTACGGCTCGCCGTCGGTCGAGAGCGTGCTCGCGAACTGGGACATCGATGAGCTCTTGATCATACCTATGTATCCACAGTACGCCGAGAGTTCGGCCCTGACCGCGATCGAAGAAGCGCTCAAGTTCGCGCCTAAAAAATTGAAAACCAAGGTCTCGAAAGATTTTTACCAACACGAAGCGTTCATCTCGAGCGCGGTTTTACGAATTCAAGATGAGGTTGATCGCTTCAAACCCGACCACCTTCTGCTCTCGTACCATGGGCTGCCCGAGCACCACTTGAAGAAGCAATACCCCGAACACTGTTTGCAGGAGCCCGGTTGCTGCGCGAAAGTGACGGAGGCCAATCGTTACTGTTACCGCGCGCAGTGTTTCGCGACCTCACGCGCGCTGACCGCCAAGCTGAATTATCCCGCCGCGAATATCTCGATCAGTTTTCAATCGCGCCTGGGCCGTAGGCCGTGGATCAAGCCTTACACCGACTACGTGGTGCCCGCGCTAGCCAAGCAAGGGGTGAAAAGACTGGCGGTCGCTTCGCCTTCGTTCGTCTGCGACTGTCTCGAAACCTTGGAAGAAATTCAGGTCCGCCTGAAGGAGCAATTCAAGGAGTGTGGCGGAACCGACCTAAAATTAATCCCGGCCCTGAACGATGAGGACTACTGGGTCTCCAATTTCCGCCGAATCATCAGCGACCTCGATAATTCCCTTTAAATCGCCCTGCACATGCACTAGTACCGTGGGTCACTCCAGGAATGTAACCATGGTCCTACCTGAAAGGGGATTTATGAAAGCACTCGTCCTTGCCTTCTCGATTTTTGCCGGAATTTCTCAAGCTCACGCCCGCTCCGAAGTTCCGTTCTACGGCTGCAAATTGCGGGCGGATCTCGTTGAAACTAAAGAGTCGGTTGAAGCATTCATCGTTCGGTCCGAAACGGTCGTCGGTTACGGAGTTTCGGAATGTACGGATCTGCGCGGCCGCAAGGTTACCCAAAACGTAACGGTACAACTCGAGAGCGGCGGGGTCGGCCTCGCGTTTAACGGTCCGCTGCAAGGCTTAACCGTACTCGCGGCGCGCGCCGGCGTTGCGGGCGTCACCAGCATGGAAGGCGTTTACGATTTCAGCGTCGGACCCCGTTTGGGTTTGATCGATTCAAGAGAAAGCGTCATGGCCGGTATTCAGATTAACGGTCCCGCGGCCGGCGTCGGCATCGAAGCCGTGATTGAAAATCGTTTGTCGCTCGGCCTCGATTTCGGCGGCATGAAAATGGTCGTTAAAGCGGTTGGACGATCGGTCCGCCCGGTTCGCGCGCGCAACTAAGCCTAGTTACCTAAGTGCATTTCCTTACCGTCGATAATTTTTATGCCGGAGCGAAAGGGCTCCGGGCCGAGTTCGACGCGAACTTTGCCGATCCCTTGCGAACACACGCGGGTCGCTTCGTTTGGGACTATTGGCATGTTCCCGGCGAGTACACGCACTTGCGCACCCCCGCGTACAATTATTTTTCGGCTAAGCGGTACGAAGCTTTTCACCGCTACTTGGTCCGCTGGGGCCGCGAGCATTTAGGTTGCCACGACATTTCGCCGCCTTGGCTAAGTTGTTACGTAGAAGGTTGCCGGCAACAACCGCATCAAGATTTGCCGCACGGGCCTTTGGCTTTCGTGTATTCGCTCACTCCGCGTAAAAGAAAATTTCGCGGCGGAGAGACATTCATTTCTAAACCAAAATCATTGATCCCTCCGGAATATAACCGGCTGACTCTTTTTAATCCATCGCTCCTTCACGGCGTCCGCGAAGTCCGCGGGACGCACGATCCCCGCGAGGGCCGGCTCGTTATGCACGGATGGTTCGTGAATCCACGTCCGTTTTGGACGGGCCCGCTGACCGCCGCCGGGGTGAAGCGTTCGCTCGACCGGGGGTTCGCGAACGTACCGTTCGAAAAATTAGGCCCCGGGTTCGGCGCATTCCGATTAAAAATTGGGCGCGACGGACGGGTGCGTTCATCGAAACTACTCGTTGAAACGTTTAAACATTCGGCGAGGGTGAAAGAAATTCTGCTGTACTTGAACCAATTCGAGTTCGGCAAAATTCCCGCGCCGGCGACCCTAACTTTACCTTTGCGCATTGATTAGTTTTTGTTTGGTGATCCTGAAGTCTTTACCAAAACGTAGTGTTTACGAATACTTACGAATATGATACACACTGTTACTTCAAACACGTTCACTGTTCCACCGAAGGGAATTGAATGCTCCGCCACTTGCGTGATTTCGTATCACTGAATCTTGTCTTGTCGCTCGCGTTAGTAACGCCCGCGCCTGTTTTCGCGACCAGCCCCGTCGCAAAAAGTCCGGTCACCGCAAGTGCCGACCGCGCGTCCGTTTCGACGGCCGACTTACAAACACTAATGCGCAATGATAGTCAGCTTATTTACTGGAGCACGCTCGAAGATCGCAACCCGATGGTCGGTGGTTTCGCGCTCGACGGTTCACCCGACGAAAAACCTCTCTGGACCGTGAACGAAAACGATTCGCTCGTCGATAAGAATCCGTTCTTCATGCGCTCGCAGTCGTGGAGCGATTCCGCTCAAGGAGCATGTTCGGACGGCGTTTGCTTCACCAAAACCGCGCAAGGTTTAAGTCTTCAGTTCGGCGCGATTCCTAAGACGCTCGTGCTCAAAGAAGCGATGACTCCCATCTTGGATACCGATCAATATCTTTTCATGTCGGCCGACAACCAAGACGTATTCAAAGAAAAATTGGGCGAGAACACCGACGTTCCCGGTGAAGGTTTCTTCTTCATCGCTAAAAAAGATTTAGCTCAGGCTTTACAGTACAATTCTCCTTTGCCCATTTTCTTCGCGCCCACGGTCGGCACGGGCTGGACGGGTCCGCAACCGCACGCGGTTGAATTCGCGAACAGCGATCCTTTGAACGCGCAATACATCTTTCCCGATCGTGACGGCGATCCGCTTACGCTCGATCACACCGACATCATGGCGCTCGAAAAAGTGTCGCGTAACAATTTGCAGCTCGCGCAGTCGTGGGCCGCTCTTGAAGGCGCAACCGGCCCCCGCGGTGCCGTACTTCCTAAAATCGGCACGACGATGACTTTCGGTCTGCAATTGACCGGTCAGTTGCCGCGTATTCCGCAAACCTTCGGCGAGCGCGCGAAACAAAATGCAACGCAAGTGGCTTCGTCGGTTTGGTCGGCGGTTTTGCCCACGGCCGAGGCGCACTCTTCGCGTTTGCAAGTTTTGCGTGAACGATTGCTCGAATTAGTCCGTACCCGCGCCGCGGCCAGCATGCCGCCGCCCCCGAACGACGAGACGAATCCGCCTCCGCAAGAATCACCTTTGCCGCCCACGCCCACGGCTCTACCGGTCGTCGTGCCTTTGGCCACGCCGGGCAATGAAGTTTCTCAATTACCCATGTGGCGCCGTTGGGTCGCTCCCGGAATCCTTTACGGAGCCACGGCGGGTCTTGCCGCGGCCGCTTACCAGGATATCGATTGGAAAGCGTTGATCACCGCCGATATGCCCAAGCGTATTACCTACATCTCGATGATCTTCGGTGGCGTCGCGTTGACTAGCTACATGCTTAAGATCGGTCCATATAAAGACAAGTTGGCGCGTTTGTATCCCACCGGCAAAGTCCTGGTGATCTCCAGCAACGAAAGCGCCCGTAAAGGTTTGGTCAAAGCAATCTCGCGCGCGAAAAACGGCGAGATTATCGAAGCCTCAAGCAAAGCCGAAGTGGACAAGCTTCTTGCCGAGAATGAATTTGATCTCGTCTTCCAAGAGAGCGAAGACGCTAGTCTGTTCAGCGCCGACACCGCCCGGTTGATTAAAGAAAAGAATGAATCCGCGACCGTCGTCACGACGGATCGTTTTTGGAATCCCGATGTGATCGTAAGAGATTACAGCTCCGGTTTGAAAAGCGTCGATTCTAAGCGCATGGCCGCCGCAAAAAGCTTCCTCACGATTTTCTCGCAAGGTCTCTGGACTTCGTTCGCGGGGATCTCGATGATGATTCGCCAAACTTTAGATTTCGGTAAAGATCGTTTCTTCCCGAACAATAAAGTTGTGCATAAGGCTTGGGAAGCGACGATGGGTTTCGCGCTTAAATCAAGCTCGAGCATCACCACCAATTGGAAAACGGCTTTGTTGGGTTGGACGTTCGGTTTAGCCGACGCCACGATGGTCGCCGTTGACCTTTTGATCTTCGCTCCTTGGTTGATGCAGAAGTGGGGGATGGACGACGTTGGTGCGCACACCGTTGCTTACGCTTCGGCCGCCGTTCTCAGCCAGTTCGTGACCTATGCGCAAGTAGGACCCCATGGCTACGCGCAAGATACAAAGACCATTCACTTCCAATCCGCCGAGAATGAAGCCCGTCGGTTAATGGCACTCGAAGGTCTTGATCCTGAAAACTCCCGTCACGAAGGCCGTTTAAACAAGCTGACCGCTATTGAAATGGAAAAGCGTTTCAAAGCCGTGGGCTTGCCCAGCGATGACGAATTTTTCTTTGATCCGTTAAGCATCTGGCACAAGAGTTTAAAAAACTTAGGTTTCTCGGCCGATCGTCTGCAGAACATGTCGGAAGAAGAGCGCGAGAAGTTGGCCGAACAAGATTTCATTTTGTCGCACCGGCACTTGGGGTTGATCAAGCCCGCGATAAAATCCGCCTTGGCCGAAGCGATCAAGGTGAATAACGCCAATCCTTCACCCGTCGGCGCTCAGACCGTTGAACTTCTATCGTGGGCGCTGAAGAATCGTAGTTTAACTAAGCCGATCTTAGGCCGCGTTTACGAAACCTTCTCGACCACCCGGGTATTTAATAGCGCCAAAGATGCGGTTGATTCGTCGGTCGCGAATTGGTTGGCCAATGATAAGACGCCGAACTTCATCGGTAAATACTGGGCTATCTCGCGCGGTCTTTTCGATTACCTCGCGGCTGACGCAACGAAGGTTCAGCGTGATCAGCGTTCCGTGCTGTTCGTGATGTCGACCAGCAATACCGAAGCCGCGATTGAGAGCCTAAAGTTCTTGCCGCAATCTTGGATCGATAAGGCCGGTTCAAAAGAGGCCGCCGGTCTCGGCGCCGAGTTGTTCCACCGCCACTTTACCGGTTTCATCGAAAAAGAGATTGGCCGCGTACAAAAAAGTGACAAGCTCGAAGCTGAGCTTGGCCCACGCGCCGATACTCAGCTTTCGAAGATGGACGCGGGCGGCGTTTCGACGGATGCATTTACCCGCGCGATTCGCCGTAATACTGTTCTTACTAAATTGAAGACCATCGATGATGAGCAAAAAGAAATCGATGCTTGGCAGCCGCCGCATGAAGACTGGCTCGCGCGCCGCCAATGGCGGATCGCGAAAGAGTCGGCGCGTGAAGCGTTCGGCAACGGTGACGATCAAATTTCTGAAGAGTGGATTTCGGTAACGAAGGCGTACGCGTCGACATTGAATCCCGAAGCGGCTGAAGCTTTCGAGATTGAACGCTGGACCCGGGAGCAACAGTTCCGATTTTTATTCGCACAAAAATTCGCGAAGCAAGTCGGCTTGCACGTGAGCAACGTTGAAAATTCCGAGTTCGTACAGAAGGTGATGGTCAAAGCCGTTCAAGCAACCGACGGCGCGATGAGAAAAGGTCGTCTCGCTTATTACACTAAGCTGAACGAAGTTGATAAGCAGACGTTCATGGCGCGCGTATTCACCGAGAACTTCATCAACACGTACATCGGTATGTCGGTAAATTCGGATCTCTATTTGAAAGCCGCTTCGCCGGAATATCCGGGACGTTTGCAGCGTGCACGTCAGTTCGTGCTGGGCACGAAGCACTTCAAATGGTTACAAAAACCTATGGCGATCGCCGAGATGTTCGGACGCAATGAAACGAGCGCGTTCCAACCTGGATTTGATTCAATGGCCGATCGTAGCATTCCGTTCTTTCCGGATCTGGCGCACAACTTCGTTCGTACCTTACGGTACGTTCCGTACGCGATCGGTCCGTCTTATCTTACGCAACGGTTCGTGTTCCAGATTCCGTACCCCTACGTCATGTGGGTCGCTACGGTATTGTTCGGTTCAACCAACGGTGCGTTCGTCGAAGCCAACAACCGCGTCATGCGCAACTTGGATAAGAAGCCTATGGGCGGTATTCCGGAAAAACTTTTGTTCGCGCGCACGCACGCGTTCTTTACGAATCCGCAAGCCGTACTTGAATTGATGTACGCTGAACCGATCGTTCGTAACGTAAACGACGGTGTCGGTTCCGTGTTGAACAAGTGCGACGAAATTTTGAGAAGTGTAGGGAAGGGTATTAAGCGCTAGTGCGTGTAGACGGAGGCGATGAGGAGTAGAGTGCCCGCGCCAAAAGCTACGATACTAAGACGCACGATAAGTTTATGCAAAGATCCCCCGAAGAGCCGCCGATAATTTGGCGGCTTTTTATTTGACGTGATCGCATCATTCTCGGAGATGCGGACGCTTCCGACAAGACCAGTTTGCGTTAATTTTTTAGAGTGATTTTCTTAACCGGCGAGTGCCATTTTGCAACCGTGCACGCCGAAGCTGGACTAAAATCTCTAGCCGTTTTTGTGTCACTGAGGAGAGCTGCGAAAATGAAATTAGGCCGGGTGCTTACTGCGCTACTCTTTTATTTTTGCGCTTATCTATTCCCTATTTTTTTCTCTTCTGCCGCGATGGCCGAGGATTTCTACGAGTTCAACGGACAAACCTATTACGAATTTTTGGATGTTGGTGCGAGCTGCAGCGAAGCAGAACTGAAAACCGCTTACCACAAAGCCATGATGCGCCACCATCCCGATCGCGGCGGCAGGAAAGAAGCGGCGGCGTTTGCGAACCAAGCGTACGCGGTGCTGGATAATAACGTCCAGCGAGCCGCCTACGATCGCTATTTGTACACGCGGAGGACGGGAGAAATCTTACGGGCGCCGCCAGCTCCGGTGAAGACCGAAGCGGAACTCCGGCGCGAAGTGCTCGACCTCCTTGTGCGTGACGTTACGGAGATGGGTCAGCAAGAGTTAGCGAAGGACCCTAAACTCACGGACGACCGTCTCGCCGGTCTCGCGTATTACGTTATGGAATTTTGGGAGCGGTGGTTTCCGGATCGCAAGATTCACGCGCGTGAACTTCACGCGTTGATGACGGAACTCGTACTTGATGATCGAAGGCGTGCACTCGGGTTAGGCGTAATCTTTCACTTGAAGGAAATTGCCGCAAGTGGTGATCCCGCGGAAAAAGTCGCGGCCAACGCCGGCCTAAACGATATCGGGGCCAAACTTGCTTTCAGGATTGAGACCGAGCCGGACCCGGCGAAGAGTTTATTCTATGACCGGATTCATCGCTACTTAGCAGGGTATTCGTTGTTGCGTCAGACTTCTGCCTCGCGGTCTACACCTGCGGGCGGGGACGGAGTGGACGCCTGTGAGGCTGCGTTGCGCTATCGGCAGACCGCCGCGTCGACGGAGCCGCCTCCGGCCCACAAGCTGGACCTGCACATCAAGTTCTAAGTGAGCGAAATCGCTGCCTAACCGCTTCCTGACAATGGTCGTCTAAGGGAAGTGTTAAATCCAAGCGAGCTCATAACCCGGAAGGATTCTCATGCTGATTTCTTTATTGATGCTGGCGAATTTGAACGTGGCCTCGGCGCAGACCCAGGTCGTTAAGGTCGATGGATCAAGCACCGTTTTTCCGATCACCGAAGCCGTGGCCGAGGAATTTCAAACCGCGAAACGCGGATCGGTGAACGTGACCGTCGGGGTATCGGGAACGGGCGGGGGCTTCAAAAAATTCTGCCGTGGTGAGACCGATGTGCAAAATGCTTCGCGGCCCATTCAAACTTCGGCCGACAAAGCAAAACCCGGCGAGATGGAAACGTGCAAGGCCGCGAACATCAAATACTTCGAACTGCCCATCGCCTTCGACGCCATCGCCATCGTGGTCAATAAAGGTAACGGCTGGTTGAACGACATCTCGGTCGAGGACCTGAAAAAGATCTGGGCGCCCGAGGCTCAGACCAAAGTCATGAAGTGGAAAGACGTCAATCCGCAATGGCCGGACCAGCCCATCAAACTCTACGGCGCGGGTGCCGACTCCGGCACGTTCGACTATTTCACCGAAGCGATCGTTGGTAAGGCAAAATCAAGCCGCGGAGATTACAGCGCGAGCGAAGATGACAACGTCATCGTGAAAGGTATTTCCGGCGACAAAGGTGCCCTCGGTTATCTGCCGTACTCTTACTACGAACAGAACAAACAGAATCTGAAACTGGTCGGCGTGACCGACAAAGGTAAAAAGCCGGTCGCACCTTCGCGCCAAACCGTTGAGTCGGGTGCCTACGCGCCGCTCTCACGCCCCGTGTTTATTTACGTCAACGAAGCCTCGTTCAAGAAACCCGCGGTTAAAGATTTCGTCGAGTTTTACGTTCAAAACGCCGCGCGTCTGGTCGACGAAGTAAAATACATTCCTCTTCCGGCCGAGGCTTACAAAGTAAACACCGAGCATTTGGGCAAGGGAAAGCTGGGTACCGCCTTCGCGGGTCACTCGGCCGTCGGCATGAAGATTCAGGATTTGATGAAGAAAGAGAAGAGTCTGTAATCCTGATTGCGCAACTCGAAATTCTGGTTACCATACTCGTATGGGGAATTTCAAAACCGCTCGCGGTGCGCTGACCTTCGTAACGATGTTCTCGGCAATTTTGGTTTTTCTCGCGCACGGATTTATCATCCGTGCGTTGAACAAAGACCCGGTCGCCCGGCGACGCAAGCTTCTCAAAAATATTCACCGCTATTCTAAGTTTGCTTTAAAAGTTATGCGCGTCCACGTCAGCGTTCGCGGGGATAAAAGCGGCGGCGGCAATACGCTGATGGTCTGCAATCACATGTCGTACTTAGACATGATTATTTTGGCCGCGGTAAAGCCTTCGGTATTCGTCACCTCCGTCGACATGGGTCAAATTTTCTTCCTCGGCACGATGGCCGAAATCGGCGGCAGCCTATTCGTCGAGCGGCGTAACCGTGACCGCATCGACCACGATGTCTCGCAGATCGAAAATGTTTTAGACGAAGGCTTCGACGTGACCTTGTTCCCCGAAGGAACGAGCGGGGACGGCGCGGTCGTTTTACCGTTCAAACGTTCGCTCCTAACCGCCGCGCTGAATTCGGGCACACCGGTGATGCCGGTCACGCTAAAGTATAATGAAATCGACGGCGAAGCATTTTCTTCGGCCAACCATGGCGTCGTTTGTTGGTACGGTCGCCAATCGTTCTTGCCGCATTTCTTTCGTCTGCTCTCGTCCGATTCAATCAAGGCAAGCATCACCTTCGGCGCACCCGTGCGTGGCGAAGTGGGCATGACGAAGCACACGCTCTGCGATGATCTTCACCGCACGATTTCTCGTGAGTATAGTGAGATTTCCGTTTTTTGATTGGCTTCGCACGGCGAGTTTGAGGGCCGCTCGGTGGCGCGGCTCGCGGTTTGCGGCTCCGAAGCGCCAATCAATTCGGCGCAGGAATGTTCCATCCATGTGAGTGCGGCCATTCCGCCATCCGGGCGGAATGGGAATGAAATGAAGAGATTTAATTTTTAGGGGGGGAGAGTAGGCGTCCCCGCAAGCGATCGGGTTTACACTCTTCACCAGTTTTTCCTCTCCTCATTCTTCTTCTTCTTCTTTATCCTTCCCAAAAGAAACAACCCTCCCAAATATACACTCTTGCGGCCGCGGACGGCCGCAAGAAGCCACTCTCAAGGACGGAAAATTTTAGCACCAAGAAGATGAGGCCATCGAAGCCAAAAACTCTGCGCGCACAGAATTTTCCGATTGGATTCTCTTCATGAAACAAAAGTCCGAATCGCTTCAATGAACTCTGCGCGCGCAGAATTCTTTTACATTTTTCTCTATTTCTAAATAGCATTTGACGAGATTTTTGGCTCAGCATTGAAGCAGTCACGTGGTTCAATTTCACAATTTGCTTTCGAAGTTCCAACCGAAAAGTAGCTCGCCGTATTGGGGCAATTCGAAGCTTTAAAGATGAATGGTACTTAGGCTCTTCCGGTTCAGGAAACGATGTTTTCAAAACCCATGTTAGCTTCACCTCAGCTTAAGGAGTCGAAGATGAATGCTGAGCAAAAATGGATTCATGAGTGTGCGTTGGCCGCGAAAGTTCGTTATCACAAATTCGAACTCGAGTTCGTCCAGATCTTGAAGGATGTTGAGCGTAGTAAAACGCATAAGGCTTTAGATAAATCGAGCGTACATGCTTACGCCGTTGAGATATTGGGCTTTACCGATGCCGTGGCTTACAGCTTTATCGCGGTGGCTCGCAAATCGCGCGAGATACCTGAAATTTTAAAATCCGGGCTTTCGGTCTTTGTTTTGAATCGGATGGTATCTACCTTAAATACTGAGAATGCTTCCGAGCTCATTCAATATGCGCAAACGCATTCTAGTCGCGAACTCGAGCGAGAGTTGGGGCGGCGCAATCCGCGGAGTAAATGCGAACGGGTGAAGTTCATCTCGGAGGAGTGCGTTGAGATTTCGGCGCATGTGTCGGTTTCGTTTTTAGAAAAACTCAAGCGGGTTGAAGCTCTGCGCGCGCAGAAAAATCAGCCGCAAGGTGTTGGCTGCGCGCTGGAGTCGGCTTTAGAAGAGTATTTACGAAAGCACGATCCCGTGCAGAAGGCGGAGCGGGCGCGGCGGCGTGAGGCCAAGGCGCACTCGATGGCGCGTGAAGAGGGACGGCATAGAGAGCAGACTCGACCGAACGAGCAGGCTAGACCGAACGAGCAGGCTAGACCTAGCGAGCCGGCACGGCGTGCTGAAAACGAAGAGCGGTCAAAAACGGCCGAGAGAAAACCTGGAGAACTCTGCGCGCGCAGAGTTGGGAAGCGAGTGCCGCTGACCGCGGCGCAACGGCACGCGGTGTTCGCGCGGGATTCCGGGCGGTGTACGCATTTAGATAAAGTCGGTCAGCGGTGCGGGTCAGATCAGTGGATTCAGGTCCACCATATTATAGAGGTGGCGCGCGGCGGGAGTAATGATCCTCAGAATCTGACGACGCTCTGTTCATTTCACCATGATCAGATTCATCAGTTGCACTTTCCGATGGAGCGTTGGGGATGAGATTTGGCTTTGATGTGGAATTCAGCGGTGAAATAGGTTCGGCATTGAACAGGTTCAGCGGTTAATCAGGTTCAGCAGTGGGTAAGAGATTTTCCTGACCAGTGGAGCATGAGATATGGAAGTGCAGCTTATGCTCCGGTACGTCGACCGCGGGCTTCACTCAGCCCGCGCGGACTCTACAACTCAGGATTTAAAAAGCGAACTCGGTAGCCTACGCCGCGGATGGTTTCTACGATGTCGCCGTAATCGAGTAGTTTTTTGCGTAAACCGAAGACATGGGTGTCGACCGTGCGGCCCACGACGTGGACGCTTTCGCCTTGGATTTGTTCGACGATTGCTTGGCGCGAAAGGACTTTGCCTTGGTTTTCTAACAAAAGCTGAAGCAAGCGGAACTCGGAGCGGGTGAGATCGAGTTTGTCTTCGCGCAATTTGGCTTCGTGCGAATCGACGTTCAGGTTGAGATCCCCGAGTTGGATTAAAGCGGGGGCGACGGCGGCCGAGTTTTCTTGTAGCCATTGCCGGCGGCGAAGCAAGGCGTTGACCCGGGCCATGAGCACTAAAGTATCGAAAGGTTTAGTAAGGTAGTCGTCGGCGCCGTTATCGAGCGCCATGGCGACCTGTTCGGGTTGGGTTTTCGCGGTGACGAACAAGACCGGTGTTTTGGAAAGCGGGCCGGGTTTGCGCAGCCAGCGAAGAATCTCGAGACCGCTGAGCGAGGGCAGCATCCAATCGACCACCACGAGGTCGTACTTCTCGGTTTGGATTTTTTGCGTCGCCTGTTCTCCGTCACCGACCTCGTCGACTACGTAGCCTTCGCGTTTAAGATGCAGCACGATCAATTGGCGGATCTCTTGTTCATCTTCAACAACGAGGACCCGCTTACTGAATTGATTTGTCATGCGCGTATATTAAATCATCACGCCCGGCGGATCTGTCAGGTTTTGGTCAAGCGGTTGGGGCTCAAGATTGTACTTGGCCCGCATCTGTTTCGACAGATTGGTGAAATCGAAGAGCGTGAAGAAATCCAGGCAGTTGAATTTGCGGTCGACGGCGGCCGGCCCGCAGAATTTGGCCCCTAACTTGAGGTAAAACTTGAGCAAGGGAGGGAATTGCTTGATCGCCTCGGCCCGGTCGGCTTCTTCGAGGAGTAGGATGCGGGATTGCTCGCGGCGCTCGTTTTCACGGAAGCGGTAGCCGGCCAGCGGGGCGACGTGGGGGTAGGGGGCGGTGGCTTCGCGCTCCTGTAGCATAAGTTCGATCTTGCGGGCGATCAGGTGATCGGTCGTTTTGATCGAGGTGCAGCCGAAGGCGTATTCGGCGCGAACTTCGCGGATGTATTCGGCGATGCCCCGCCAGAGGAGCTGAATGACCGCGCCCGAGCGAAATGCCGGGTGGACGCAGGCCCGGCCGAGTTCGACCTTGGTGCCGGGCATGCGTTTGACGTGGTCGATATTAAATTCGGTTTCGGAATAGAACTTATCTTGGAACAGCGTGCACATGATGCGGTAGCAACCGACGATGCGTTGGCTGCTTTTTTCCATGACGATGAGCTGGTCGCATTTCCAGTCGAAACGATCGATGTCGACCGAAAAAGGTGAGGCCCGGCCCGCGCCGTATTCGGTGACGAAAACTTCTTTACGGAAACGTAAGACGGCGTACCATTCACGCCAGGAGGTTACGGTTTTCACGACGTAGTCTTTGTTCTCAACGCGGATCTCGACGTTGGGTGAATAGGGTCGCCACTCTTTCAAAGCTAAACTCGACATCATGTGCCTCCCTGCGCATTCCGTGGATCGGTCATGAACAGAGTAAATGAAATCTGAACTATCGTGTGTTGAGTTTGTGTCAACGCCCGCAACCGTACGCTGACAACTTCATGGCCCGAACATGATCCCGCGGGCGGGCAAACTAAGCGATATTCATGAAGAATGTTTCTTGCCGACTTGCATGTTCATTCCAATTACAGTGACGGTTCGCTGACCATACCTCAGCTCGTCGACATGTACGGGCGGCTCGGATTCGGCGCCATCGCGGTGACCGACCATATTTGCGAGCAAAATACTTTCCTCGGACTTGCGGCCCGCTACCTAGAAAAGACTTTGACGGCCGAGACCTTCGCGCTCTATCAAGCCGAGCTCGAGCGCGAGCGCGTTCGGGCATGGAGTGAGTACGGAATGGTTTTGATTCCCGGGATTGAACTGACGAAGAATTCTTTCCGCTACCGGCGCTCGGCGCACATCCTTGGTCTTGGGATCCGAGAATTTATCGCGCCCGAGGGTTCGCCGATCGAGCTCGCGAGGTCTATTCGCGGACAGGGTGGCTGCGCGATCGCCGCGCACCCGGTGCCCACCCGCAAGTTTGAAGCGCAAACATTTTACCTTTGGAACCACCGCGAAGAGCTGCGTTCGGAATTTGACGCGTGGGAAGTGGCGAGCGGTAAGGTCTGGTTCCCCGAAGTGGAGGATGAAGGCCTGCCGATGATCGCGAACAGTGATCTCCACCACCCGGCGCAGATGGAGTCGTGGAAATCCGTGTTCGGCTGTGAGCGAACCGAAGCGGCTATCCTACAAGCGATTCGCGATCAAGAGTTGGGACAGATGTATTTTCGTCCCCGCTTAGACTTTCGCGCTCCGGCGCTCCTCCACCCAAATGTAGAATGACGGCAACAGCAAGAGCGTGAGGATGGTTGACGTAAGGATACCGCCGATGACGACCGTCGCGAGCGGCCTTTGCACTTCGCTGCCTAAACCGCTGTTGAGCGCCATCGGTAAAAAGCCGAGCCCGGCCACGAGCGCCGTCATCACGACCGGCCGCAAGCGCGCCTGCGCCCCGTGCAAAACGGCCGAGCGTAAATCTTCGCCCTGCGCGCGGAGCTGATTGATGAAGTCAACCATGACCATCCCGTTTAAGATCGCGATGCCGAGCAGGGCAATGAACCCCACCGCCGCCGAAATACTAAAAGGAATGCCCCGCAGATAAAGCGAGAGAACGCCACCGGTTACCGCGAACGGAATGCTCATGTAAACAAGCAGCGTCAGCCGAAGGCTGCCGAGGTCGCGGTACAAAAGAAAGAAGATTAACGCTAAGGTGAACGGAATAATAACGGCGAGCTTCAAGCGCGCGCGTTCAAGGTTTTTAAACTGACCGCCCCATTCGAGCGAATAGCCGGGTTCAAGCTTTAGGCCTTTTTCAATTTTCTCTTTAGCCTCGGCCACGAAACTTCCGAGATCGCGACCGCTTAAAAACACGGCGATGGCTGAATATCTTTTGCCGAAGCTGCGGGCGATCGTCGTTACCTGTTCGCCTTGGCTAAACTGCGCAACCGAACTTAGAGGTATACTGCCGCCGTCGGGTAAACCCAACGGGATGTTTTTGATCTCGGTCGTGTTCTCTCGCAACTCTTCGGCCAAGTGGAGGACGACGGGGAATCGCCGGTCACCTTCGTAGAAGTTGCCGACCTGCACTCCGCCCATCGCCATCATCAAAGTCGAATTCGCCTCTTGCGTATTCACGCCCACGCGGGCCATCGCTTTGTAATCGAGGTTAATGTTCAAGACCGCGCTTTTACGTAAGGCCGTGAGTTCATCCATCTCGGCGCCGCTAACGCCCGGAATTTTTTCGACCACTTCTTTTGCGGCATCGATGTACTCAATAAGTTTGTCGAGATTCGGACCGAAGATCCTGATGCCGACGTCGGCGCGGCTGCCTTCTAAAATTTCGTTAAAGCGCATGGCGATCGGTTGGGTCGCGCTAACTTCGTGACCGGGGAGCTCGTCCTCGATCTTGGCCGCGATCGCCGCCATCAGTTCTTCCTTAGTGCGTGACCACTTGGTGCGGTCTTTTTCCAAAATGATAAAGGTGTCGGCAAAATTAACCCCCATCGGATCGGTGGCCGACTCAGGGGTACCTAAGCGGGAAAACACGCGAGTGACCTCGGGAAATGTGCGGATGATTTTTTCGGCCTCTTTTTGGATACGCACGGATTCATCCAGCGACATTCCCGTATCGCGCACTAGACCCGCGACGGCGTCGCCTTCATCAAGTTCGGGAATAAAATCCGAACCGAGACGGCTAAAGATAAACGCCGAGAGGACGGCGAGCAGCACGGCCCCGGCGGCGGCTAAGCGGCGGTGCGTGAGCGCAAAGTTTAGGGCCGGTGCGTACGCGCGTGAGAGAATCAGGAAAGCCGAGTTCTTTTTGTGTCGCGAGGGGTTCACTAACAAAAATCCGAGCACGGGCATGAGCAACAAAGCCACCGCGAGACTCGCGGCGAGGGCCATCAAAACGGTCGCCGCCATCGGGTGAAACATTTTTCCTTCGATGCCTTCGAGCGAAAGGATCGGCACGTACACGATCATGATGATGAAGAGCCCGAGCGTCACGGGCTTAATCACTTCGGTGGCCGAGCGGCTTACAAGCTCAAGCTTTTGGCTCCACGACAGGGAAGCGGCATCTTCGTCGTTCTCTAAGTGGCGCATTAAGTTCTCGATCATGACCACGGAGCCGTCGACGAGTAAGCCAAAATCAATGGCGCCGAGGCTCATAAGGTTGGCCGAGATGCCGAAAAATCTCATACCTAAAACCGCGAACAACATGGAAACCGGGATCGCCATCGCGACGGTGACCGCCGCGCGGAAATTGCCGAGTAAGAGCAGCAAAACAAGAATGACCAGGCCGGCGCCCTCGAGCAAGTTTTTGCCGACCGTGTGAATGGTGGCGTCGACCAAATAGCTTCGGGTGTAAACGATGTTGACCGCTACGTCGTTCGGTAATTCGAGTTCAGCGAGCGCCTTCATCACCGAAGCAGACACCTCGCGGCTGTTAGCGCCGATGTACATGAGAGCCGTGCCTAAGACGGCTTCCTGGCCGTTCGAAGTCGCGGCCCCGAGCCGTTGCGTGTGATCTTCACGTATGCCGGCCAAATCGCGTAACAAAACCGGCTGACCACGAAAATTAATCTTTACCGGGATTGCGCCCAATGATTCCAAATCGGGGAGGTGGCTTGAGGTACGAACGATGATTTGTTTTCCGCCGGTCTGGATGTAACCGCCGCCGTAACTATCGCCGATGGTTTTGAGTTTACGGTGCAAGTCCTCGAAGGTTACGCCGTACTTTTCCATCTTTCGAGTGTCGGCGTTGACGTGTATTTCTTTGCGAAAGCCGCCGCCGCTATCGATGTCGGCGATGCCCGCTAACTTTTTGAGTTCGGGTCTAATCACGAAATCTTGGATGGTGCGCAAATACAGCAAACGCTGGTTCTCGGGTTTGGCGCTTAGTTCGCTGCCCGGTTTCGCGTCGACAGTATACATGACGACTTCACCGAGGCCGCTCGTGATCGGAGCGAGTTCGGCCGTGATGCCCTCGGGTAGTTGGTCGGTCAAATTTTGTAAGCGCTGTGCGATTTGTTGGCGCGCGAAGTAGAGGTCCGTACCTTCTTTGAAGACTAGCGTAACTTGCGACAGACCATATTTAGAAAGCGAGCGGATGTCTTCTAATCCGGGTACGCCCGACATTTCGGTTTCAATTATGTAAGTGACGGTCTTCTCGATCCGTTCGGGATCAAGCGCGCCGGTCTTGGTATTGATGAGTACTTGGACGTTTGTGATATCAGGTACCGCGTCGATCGGAAGCCGCGCCAGTTGCACGGCGCCGAAGATCGAAACGGCTATGAAAACCGCAAGGACCGTAAAACGATTCGCCAGCGAAAAAGAAGCAATTCGGTTCAGCATAAAATCACTCCAGTGAGGGCGCTTGGCCCGCGAGCGCTAAAAGTTCGGTCGAGGCGGCGGCGAAATCGGCCTGCACTTCGTAGATTGCGTTAAGTGCGGCGAAATGTTCGGCGTCGGCTTCGATGTAAGTCAGCAAGTCGACTTGTCCTTTCTTGAAAGCGCGGTCGGTCGCGTCCATGTCTTTTTCGAGCCGGTCGGCCTCTTCCGGTTTTAATTCAATCACGGAGACTCGCGCCGCTTCGTATTTCGCCAATGCCGAGCTCAAATCTTGTTTCAAACCTTCGAGGGCCCAGTTTCTTCTTTCGGCCGAGGCCTTTGATCGCGCTTTGTACGCATTCACGCCGCCGACGTTCGGATTCCAAACGGGGAGCGGAAACGATAGCCCCAAGCCGTAAGACTTCTCGGGTTGCGCACCCTCGCCGTGATTGTATTCGCCGCTCAAGACCACGCCGGGAAAGGCCTCGGTCTCCTCGAGCAGTACGTTGGCTTCGGCCATTTTTAATTCAGCCGTTTGTTTGGCGAGTTGCGGATTTTTTTGGGCGGCTTGTTCAACGAGTTCGTTCAGTGTGTACGACGGCGATTTGCGAAACCAACTTACGTTGATCTCAGGCTCGGTGTTGAGCCCCAGGTAGAGATTCAATTCGTTCCAAGCGCTTTGGTGATTGGCCTCAAGCTCCCGGAACTGGCGCCCCAGTAACATAATCTTTGCGCGCACGATCGTGGCTTCGGCTTTCTTTTGCGGCGAAGCGAAGACTTGCGAGCGTAGATACGTTCCCACCGTTTGAAAACGTTTGAGTCGTTCGCGGGCGTGACTCGCTTTCTGGTCGGCGGCCTTATGCGCGTAGATTCTGCGAATGACTTCGGCACGCAGTGCGATCTCGCCGCCGTCGCGCGCGAAATTTTGCGCCGCGCGTGAGGCTTCGGCTAATTTTACCTGCGCCTTCAATCGGTTCGGTCGCGGAAGTTGTTGCGAAAGACCGACGCGGGCGAAGTTTGTAACACCTTCTTCCTCTTTTTGGCTGGCGCCGAGATCAAGCGTCGGGTTTGCCCAGCGGCCGGCTTGCCCATACAGTTCATGACCCGCTTCGACTTCCAAACGTAGCGCGCGGAGTTCGGGATTCTTCGCGATCGCGATCTCCAAAAGTTGCTTCGCCGAAAACGTTTCGCCGGTCGCCGCGGCGGCGAGTGGATTCAACATTAGATAACCAAAGATAAAATAGTAAACGCGTGTAAACATTCGGCCCTCGGTGGTTCGAAGTTAATTCAAAAGTAATTCAATTTTAGCAGCGAGTTTGAAACTCAAACGATCGGCGGTTTGAACAGCGGCGCGAAAGGGCGCCAGAGCAGGGCCGCGGGCGAAAAATAGAAGCCACGGTCGGGATTGCCCGTGTAGATCTTTGCGACCGCCGCCGGCAGCACCAAGTGATGACAATGGCCGAAGTGACAAGCCTCATCGCAAAGATCGAAGCCTTCGGCATCGGCCGGCCGGGCATTAAAGGCGGGCCCGCATGAAGTATGAAGTGAAGCAACGGCGTTGACGGAAAAACCGGCGCAATCGCCGCCACCGGTTTCGGCGAACAAGTTGAGCGCAAACGAAAATATGAAAAACCAGGCCGTGAAGCGCATAGCAAATAAAGTATCGGGTTAGAGCCCGGTGCGCAAATCTAAATAAACGCCTGAGCCCGGCGCGCCGTACCCTAACACCTCCTGATAGTGCCGGTCGAAAGCGTTCTCAACGCTGAGGCTGAGCGATGTTCGTTCCGTAGGCGCAAATTCAAGCGTCGCGTTCAGCGTGTCGTACCCGGCGTTTTCCGCGGGCGCGGCCGTGATGGGGTCGATGTCGGCACGACGGCCCTTACCTTGGTAGCGAAGTCGCGTGCTCCAACGCCGGTCGAACGAAAAACGGGAGCCCGCGCTCCAAGTGTGGAGTGGCCTGCGTAAGAGTTTCCTCCCGTCGTCCAACCGTTTGCTTTCGGTGTAGGTATACGCCGCTTCAACGGTCCACCGCGCATTCAATTCGCCCGCGTATTCGGTTTCAAAACCCCGGGCTCGCGTTGCGCGAAGATTTTCGTAGCGGGTTCCGAATTGCACAAGGTCGCGCGAGTGATACTGGAAGGCGGTGAGCGATAACATTTGTGAACCCGGCAAACTTTGGTTTAGAGAAAGTTCGGCTCCGCGTGATCGTTCGGGACGAAGGTCCGTGTTGCCGAAGGCCGGGGCGTAAAGTTGAAATAGACTCGGGGATTTAAACGCCGTCGCGTAACGTGCCTTCAGCTTCGTGCCCGACGACGCAAAGTGCAGACCCGGCGCTACCTGATGGGTCAAAAAATTTCCGAAACGGGAATGCACATCGATGCGCTCACCTAAATCGAGCGTGTAGATATCTCGTGCGTAATCGGCGGCCACGAAAAACCCAGTCATCGCCATCTCCCGCACGGCGCGCTCTCGGCGGTGCGAAGGTCCGAAGCTTACCTTTAAGCGAGAATCCGCCGTCCATTGATTTACGTTCTCAATTTTTATGGTGGATGCCGACCTCCGCTCCCGGAAGACCGATGTATTCGCGGCGTCGGCCGGATCAAAGAAGTCTAAGGCGAGATCATGGCGAGCGAGCGTAAAGCTTGAATCCAAATGCGGCGTCCACGCCCGTTTTGCGTGCAACGCGTTCGTAAAAAATTGCGCTTTAGAGTGATAGTTTGGGTCGTCCGCGGCCAGAAATGGCGGCGTGGCCTTTGGGGCGAAGTCTAAGTCTGTGTCGGCGCGCAAGAGGCGCGAGGCGAAAGAAAATTGATTTTTACCCGAACGGAATCCTGCCGTTGCGGTGGCGTTGAATCTGCGGTAACCGTCGCGCTCACGGCCCGGTTGCGCGGCCGAAATGCCCTGGCTCTCGAAGCGCGAAACACCGAGGGCGTAATCCCAACGCTCCGTACCCTTCGCCAGCGAGCCACCGATCTGATTAGTTTGAAAGCTACCGGCGCGCCCTTGAAGATTGACGGCCACGGGGCCCGCGCCTCGTTTGCTGACGAGGTTGATAACACCGCCGATCGCGCCCGAGCCGAAACGCAGTGACTGCGGGCCTTTGAAGATCTCAATTCGCTCGATCATGCCGGCATCAACCGAAGAAAAATCGAATGCGCCACCCGGGGTCCCGGCATCGTTGATCTCAACGCCGTCGAGCAGCACCAGGGTATGTTCGCCGGCCGCGCCACGAAGGTAAACCGCGGCTGGTTGACCGGGCCCACCGGCTCGAACCACTTCGACGCCCGGAAGAAAACGCAAAGTGTCTTCGACCGTGCCGGGCGCCGTCGGAGTTACAATGGCCGAGGGCTGGCCCCAAATTTCTTTTTCCGGCTGTACGACGATCGCGGGCAATAACTCTTGCGCTTCGATCGCGCCCGCGAGGAAAAGAACGAAAGGAATAAAAACGAGCGTGAAACTAAGACTGCTTTTCTTTTTCACGAGTCGTATTTTTGTCGGCCAATCTTTCCGCCGAGGGGGGCGGCGGCTCATCGCTATTAAGTGATTTTTTGAAATCACGAATGGCTTCGCCCAGGCCCTTCGCGACGCCGGGCAAACGGCTCGGACCGAAGAACACGATCAACACGGCGGCTAAAATTAAAATATGTGAAAGACTAAACTCACCCATGATTTTTCTCCTGACATCTCCTGATGTTAGGATGAGCTTACTCCAATGAGGGTGGCCTGGATATTGCCTTATCTCTATTCCGTAACGTTTACCGGCCGCATCCGGGGCAAGATTCCCGGAAGGTCCAGGTAACCAACAAACGGAGGATTTTATGATTCAAAAAGCACTCGGCTTTGCTCGCGAGAATGTCGTTTTAACGAGCGTTCAAAATGCGCTCGGTGGTTTCGGGGTCGCTCTTCTTGTCCAGTGGTATGTCCAGGGCGCAGCCTTCGCACCGATGTGGTTAGGCTGGGTATTCGTGGCCTTCAGCGTCGCCATTCACGTGTACGAACTTGCCTTGGCGGTCATGCCTGACTCGACAAGCCGTACCAATACGCGCACGACGGCGTCGCGCTCGTTCTCAACTTAGGTTCGATAGACTTTAAAAGATCTTCTCGCGGATAGCCCAGAAATGTTTTTTCTTGCGCGCGATGACGAACATCGGGGGCCGGTAACGGTCCCTAAGAGCGAGCACATCTTCAACGGTGTTTACGTCAAGGTTCATCTCGGGAACCCTTAAGTGCATGCGGGCAAAATTCAGGTGAAAGGCGTGCCGCTTTTCCTTCGAGTCCAAGTAGTAATATTCTTTTAAGACATTGGCGTCGGCATCGTAGTATTGAACCTCAAGCCGATCGCCGCCCTTTTTGTCCCGCGATTTTTTGAACATCATCGAATCAACGCGCATGACGTGCGCATCCTTCAGGGCCATAGCCTCTTTAAGGCGTTTGTCGTTATCCACTAAAAGATTCGCGCATTGAACGCATTTGTGAGCGGCGATGTCGTTCTCGGCGCCGCATTGGTTGCAGCGCTTGAACCGGAAAAGAAAACCGCACTCGATCAGCTCGCGCGTCTGGGGATCTTCAAAGCCGCCGCGGCATTTGCGGCCGAAGTGCTCTTCAACGAAGCCGTCCTCATTTTGAATACCCCAGAACTGATTTGTAACACCGCACTTCGGGCAGGGCACGTCGACGATCACGGCGCCGGAAAGCGGTTTGTCCTCCTCGATGGCGGGCGTAAAGATATCGTGGTCCTGCCCGGTATAATCTAAGATCAAGCAATCGGTCTTACCCGGGGACAAACGAAGTCCGCGCCCCACGATTTGCTGATAAAGTGCGGCCGATTCGGTAGGGCGAAGAATGGCGATCACGTCCACGTGCGGAGCATCGAAGCCGGTCGTAAGGACCGAGACGTTGACCAAGAATTTAAGTTTGCGAATTTTAAACGCATCGATGGTGTCGATCCGCTCTTTGGATTCGGTGTCGCCGATGATGAGTGCCGAGACGTAGGGCGGCAGCGAGCGCATGATTTCTTTGGCGTGATTCACGCTTGAGGTGAAGATCATGATCCCGTGCCGGTCTTTCGACAGATCGACGATGTTTTGAATAATCACCGGCGTGATGCGCTTTTGATCTTTAAGCAATTGCTCAACTTGGGACTGCACGAACGTCGTTCCGTTTAGCTTCAAGCTCGAAAAATCATAACAGGCGACGGGTGAGTCGATGCGCACGGGCAGGGTGAGGTAACCGTTCTCGATCATGTAGCGGGTGGTTAGCTCAAAGACACATTTCTTAAAAAACCGCGGTTCGGTGGTTTGTCTAATCTTACGCGGTTGGTGATATTCGTAGATCCAGCCTAGCCCTAAGCGGTAGGGCGTCGCGGTTAATCCAAGCACGCATATCATCGGGTTTAAATTTTGTAGCTTACTCAATACTTGGTGGTACTGCGTCTCACCTTCCATCGCGACGCGGTGACATTCGTCGATCACGACCAAAGAGAAGTTCTCAAAAAAAGAATCGGGCGCACGCGCCACGGATTGGATGCCGCCGAAGATTATTTTTTGGCTAATATCTTTACGATCCAGACCGGCCGAATAGATGCCTGCGTCTTGATCGAACGTTAAATATTTTGCGTGATTTTGTTCAACCAGTTCACGCACGTGCGCCAAGACCAAAACCCGGCCGCGCGCGACGCGCGCCAATTCAGCGATGACTAAACTCTTTCCCGCGCCTGTTGGTAGTACGATGACGGCGGGCGTTCGTTCTTTTTTGAAATGGTTGAGCGTCGCCTGCACGGCATCATTTTGGTAGGGACGTAAAGTGAATGTGCTTGTCGTATTTTGTGCCGTCACGTTTTCACACATTATTTCGAGATCCGATCTTGATCAAGATAACTTGATGGAACGTTGGTTTCCATCGCCGATAAAAAGATATGTCATTCTCCGATCAAGATATTGCCGAATTCAAAGCCGAAGCCCGCGAACTTCTCGATACCGCCGAGAAAGGTTTGCTGTCGCTCGATCAGGGCGGAGATTTCAAGTCGGCCTTCGACTCGATCTTTCGCGGATTCCACAATCTTAAAGGCGCCGCCGGGATGATGGAGCTGCCGAAGCTGCAAGCTCATACGCACGAACTCGAAAGTTTGCTGATGAAATTGAAAACGGAAGGCGCGATGCCCGCACCGTACATCAGCTTGTTCCTTCGCGGTGTTGATGCCGCGCGCTCTTTACTTGAAGGTCAAGACATCGCCTTTGTTTATTCGGTCGGCGAAGACGATCCGGCATCCGCACCGGCACCGGCTATTACACACGTAATCGTAGCCGAAGCCGTTCCCGCACCGACACGGGTCACTGCCTCCGCGCCCGCGGCCCCGGCTTCGCCCGCGATCCCGCAAGCGGTGAACGATGAATTCGTTGCCGAATGCGGTGAAATCGTCGAACGGGTCGCCAAGAATCTACAGTTGCTTGAGAAGGGCAATGCTTCGAAAGACAATGTCGACGCTCTATACCGCGATGTCCATTCGCTTAAAGGTTCGGCCTACTTATTTTCGTACACCAAACTAGGCGACCTCGGGCACGGGATGGAGTCAAGTCTCGAACGAGTGCGCGCCGGCACTCACAAACCGTCGGCGGCGCTGTTCGATCAGCTGTATAAATGTTTGGCGCTTATCGAACAGATCGTAAAGAATATCGCCGCGAACATTCAAACCGCGGATCTAGACGAACAGGTTCCGCTCTTAGCCGCGCGACTGCTCAAGGCCGCCGAGGCTTTAGAAAGTGTTCAAGAAACGCCGGTCACGTCCACTGCGCCCAGTACCACGACCGCGGCGCAGGCCAACGAGTCGGGTGAGGGCGCCGCATCGATCCGAGTTCCCGTTTCATTACTTGATAATTTGATGACCTTGATGGGCGAGATGGTTTTGGTGCGCAATCAAGTCTTACAGTACGCCAACCGCTCGGACGATTTAGAATTGCTCAGCATGAGCAAGCGTCTCAACGTAGTGACCGGTGAAATTCAGGGCGAGATGATGAAGACTCGCATGCAGCCCATCGGGAACGTCTTGACCAAGTTCAATCGCGTCGTCCGGGATCTTTCGCAAGAGCTTCGGAAAAATATCACGCTGAACATCATCGGGGCCGAAACCGAGCTCGATAAATCCTTGCTCGAAGCCATCAAAGATCCGTTAACCCACATCGTGCGAAACTCTTGCGACCACGGGATCGAAACTCCCGAAGTGCGTCGCGAGAAGGGCAAGCGCGACGTCGGTACGATCAGCGTACGTTCGTACCACGAGGGCGGGCAAGTCGTCGTCGAAGTCAGCGACGACGGCAAAGGTCTCCATAAAGAGATGCTCCTTAACAAAGCGGTCGAGCGCGGGTTGATCACGCCGGCGCAGGCGGCTTCCTTAGGCGAAAAAGAGATCTACAATCTTATTTTCGCGCCGGGCTTTTCGACCGCCGCGGCGGTGACGAACGTCTCGGGCCGGGGCGTAGGCATGGACGTTGTGCGCACGAACATCGAGCGCATCGGCGGGACCGTAGATCTCACCAGCCGGCCGGGCGCGGGCACGACGATCAAATTAAAAATTCCGCTGACGCTGGCGATCGTTCCGGCCTTGATCGTGCGCTGCGGTCTCGGTAAATTTGCCGTACCGCAAGTCAAACTGGAAGAGCTAGTTCGCGTCGATCAATCCTCGGCCGACAATCACATCGAAATCTTACACGGCACGCCGGTCTACCGTTTGCGCGGCAATATCTTGCCCCTCGTGGATTTGAATCGTGTGCTCAAAGGCAACGGTGGAGATTCGCAACCCGACCCCGCCAAATATAAAGACGCAATCGTCAACATCGCCGTACTCAACGCCGAGCAGTTTTCGTTCGGTTTGATCATCGACGAGATTCAAGACAGCGCCGACATCGTCGTCAAGCCGTTGACCCGGTTAATGAAGTCGCTGCAAGTTTACTCGGGCGCGACGATCCTAGGCGACGGTTCGGTCGCTTTGATTTTAGATGTCCTTGGCATATCGAAGGTCGCGAATCTCAAAGCCGAAAAAATACGTGAGGTCACCGGCGATCAAAAGGCGAAAGAAAACATTCGTCTGCTGGCCGACGCGCAAGACTTCTTGCTGGTAAAAGTGAACGCGACGGCGCGGCACGCGCTGGCGATGGCTTACGTCAACCGGCTTGAAGAATTTAAGAGTTCCGAAGTTGAGTACTCGGGCAATCAACGTTTGGTCCGCTACCGCGACTCAATCCTGCCGCTTATTTCCGCGAATCAACAGCTCGGACTGCCCGATACGACGGTCGACCGAGCGACGATCCCCGTGGTCGTCATCGAAAAAGCGGGCGTGCTTTACGGGATTGAAGTGGACGGTATCGTCGATACGCTTTCAACCCAGCACGAAACACGAGTCGCGTTCAAAAAGCAAAACGGAATCTTCGGTAATATCAATACCGCCGACGAATTGATCGTCGTCATGGATCCTTTCGAGATGATCGAAACCGCGTTCCCCAACATGGCACGCGCGAAATTCAAAGAATCTAATGCTTCCGGCAAAAGAGTTTTACTGGTGGAGGATACCGCTTTCTTCCGCCGGAATATTAAAAAGGTATTGGAAGAACGCGGCTACGAAGTCGTGACGGCCGGCGACGGTGAAGAAGCGCTCAGCCTTATGGGCCCGCAACACCCGCTCTTCGATATCATCGTCTCCGATATTGAGATGCCCAAGGTGAACGGCTTCCAGCTGGCGGCTTCGGTTCGTAGCAATCCGCACCTCGCGGGTATCCCGATGCTCGCGGTGAGCTCACGCGCCGACAAAGGCTACCTCGAGCAAGGCGCGCGCGCCGGGTTCAATCTTTATCTCGAAAAATTAAAACCGGACATCTTACTCGAAGCCGTTGAACGTTTACTAATGAGGAATGCCGCATGAGAGAGCAACTCACAACCTTCAACGTCGGTAATGATTTATTCGGCATCGAAGTGATGAAGATTCAAGAAGTGACTGGTGAACTGACGGTTATCCCCGTACCGCTAGCTCCAAATTTCGTGCGAGGCCTAATCAACCTGCGCGGTCAGATCGCGACGGCGATGGGTTTACGCGAATTGTTCGGGCAACCCGCCATGACTTCCGCCAAGCCGATGTCGGTGGTGTGCAAGATCGACGGCAATTTGGTTTCGCTCGCGGTGGACGCGATCGGCGACGTCGTCGAAGTTGAGCGCGCGAACTTTGAATCGGCGCCCGATACGGTGCCCGCCGAAATACGCCGCTTCATTCGCGGTATTTACAAGATGAACGGACAGCTTTTAAGCGTTTTAGATTTAGAAACCCTAGCCAAAGAACTATCACCCACGGAGAACAAGCAATGAAGACCGCCGGCAAAAAGAACGTCACGAAAAAGGCCGTAAAGACCGAAGCGCCGCAAGATATCGCCGCGATCCTCAACGCGCTCAATCGCGTTCAAGCTGTGATCGAATTCAGAATGGACGGCACCATCCTGAACGCCAACGAAAATTTTCTGGCCGCCGTAGGTTACACTCTCGAAGAAATCAAAGGCCAACACCACCGCATGTTCTGCGTTCCCGAAACGAGCGCTTCGCTCGAATACAAAAACTTTTGGGCAAAATTGAACCGCGGCGAATTTGATGCCGGTGAATACAAGCGCGTTGGTAAGGGTGGCCGCGAAATCTGGATCAATGCTTCGTACAATCCTGTTTTCGACAAAAAAGGCAATCCCGTAAAGGTCGTTAAATTCGCGACCGACGTGACCGAGCTCAAAGCCCGCACCGCCGAATTTGAAGGCAAGATCCAAGCGATTTCGAAAGCCCAAGCGGTTATCGAATTCAAACTCGACGGTACAATCATGGACGCCAACGAAAATTTCCTAAAAACCTTGGGCTACGATCTCGCCGAAATCAAAGGTAAACATCACCGCATGTTCTGCGAAGAATCCACCGCGCAGAGCCACGAATATAAAATGTTTTGGGAAAAATTGAACCGCGGCGATTTCGACGCCGGTGAATACAAACGTTTGGGTAAAGGCGGACGCGTCGTTTGGATCAACGCCTCCTATAACCCGATCTTCACCGCCGACGGCAAACCGTACAAAGTCGTGAAATACGCGACCGACGTCACCGCGATGAAAAACATGTTCGAAGCCATCGAGAAATCGGCCGTGGCGCTTTCTTCCTCATCGATGCAGCTCACGACGACCGCGAAGGAACTGGCGAATACCGCCGATCGCACGAACCGTGAATCGCAATCCGCCTCGAGCGCGGCCGACGAAGTTGCCCGCGGCGTGCAAACCGTTGCCGTCAACATGGAAGAAATGGTCGCTTCGATCAAAGAGATCGGCCGTTCGACCAGCGAATCTTCGCAGATGGCGAAAAAGACGCTGCAAAAAGCGCAAGAATCCAACGCGACGATAACCAAACTCGGCATCAGCTCGCAAGAGATCGGCGACGTGATCAAAGTCATCAGCTCAATCGCTCAGCAAACCAATTTGTTGGCCTTGAACGCCACGATCGAGGCGGCCCGCGCCGGTGAAGCCGGCAAAGGTTTTGCCGTCGTCGCCAACGAAGTTAAAGAATTGGCGAAGCAAACCGCGAAGGCGACGGAAGACATCACCAACAAGATCGGCGCCATTCAAAACGACACGAAGAGCGCCGTCGAAGCCATCGCCGGCATCTCGGATGCGGTTGAAAAGCTGAACGGTATCTCGGCGGTTATCGCCGCCGCCGTCGAAGAGCAAACGGCCACGACCAACGAAATCTCGCGCGTCGTGATCGAATCCAAACGCGGGGTCGAAAGCATCTCGGGCACGATCAAAATCGTTTCGAGTGCCGCGAGCGCCAGCATGGAAAATTCGAGCCAGACGCTTGGATCAAGCGAAGAACTCTCGAAATTGGCCGACACCTTGTCGTTACTTGTTAATAAAGACCAGAAAAAATGGGCGAACGTAAACTAAAGATTCTTATCGCAGATGATTCGGTGGTCTACCGCTCGCAAATACGGGCGGCGCTGGAAGACCGTGCCGAAATCGTCGGCACGGCCGCGAACGGGAAGATCGCCTTGGATAAACTCGCGGCGACGCCGGTCGATTTATTGATCCTTGATCTCGAGATGCCGGAAATGGACGGCCTCGCGACTTTGCGGGCGCTCGGGCAAAAACCCGGGGGCCCTAAAGTTTTAGTTTTTTCTTCGGCTTCGAAGCGCGGTGCCGAGATCACGATCGAAGCGCTACGCGCGGGGGCCAGCGATTTTATCGCGAAGCCGGGTGCGCAAGACGGTGCGCTCATGGGCAGTGAGCCCGCGAAATACATCCGTGATCTGATCGCGCCTAAGATCGAAGCGCTGTTCCCGCAGGTAAAATCCGTACCGGTCGCAACCGCGACCGTGCGGCCGCCGGCGCCCGGCGTGATTTGGGATTTGTTCCGGCCCTCGGTGGTCGTCATCGGTTCAAGCACGGGCGGGCCGACGGTGCTCGAAAGTATTTTTTCGCAAGTGCACGCGCCGCTCGAGTGTCCGATCGTCATCGCGCAACACATGCCGCCGGTTTTCACCGCGGCGATCGCGGAACGTCTGGCCAAAATCAGCGGCCTTCCCGCACGGGAAGCCTCGGACGGCGAGGCGCTTGAAAATGCGATTTATATCGCGCCGGGAAATTATCATACGCGTTTGCGCGAAGTCGGCGGCAAAGTCCGGCTAACCCTTGATCAAGAGCCGCAGATCAATTCGGTGCGGCCCGCGGTCGATCCCTTATTTGAGTCGGCGGCGCGTATTTTCAAGAACAAATGCCTCGGCTTTGTTCTGACCGGTATGGGCGCGGACGGCGCCGCCGGGGCCGTCGCGGTTAAATCGGCGGGGGGCGCAATTGTTATTCAAGATCAAGCCTCCTGCGTCGTCTTCGGCATGCCGGGCGCGGTGCAGGCGGTCGGCGCCTACGACCGGATCGCTACGCCAAAGCAAATTGTTGAGATCTTTCACGATAAAATTGCAATCACCGGGGGAGCCAAGTGAAAATATTGATCATCGACGACACCAAAAGCGTTCACGCTTTCGTCAAAAACCTTTTAGGTAAGTCGGCCGGGCTCGAAACTTTGAGTGTTTTCAACGGTGCCGAAGCGATGGGTTTACTCGCCGAAAGAAAAAGTGAGTTCGACCTTATCCTGCTCGACTGGGAGATGCCGGTCATGGACGGGCCCACGACCTTAAGCGCGATCAAAGCCTCGGGCATTACCGCACCCGTCATGATGATGACCACGAAAAATGAAATGAAAGACATTGAAAATATGCTCGCGCTCGGGGCGGCCGAATATTTGATGAAGCCTTTTACGATCGACATTCTTTTCGACAAGATCGAATACGTCACGGGACGCCGGATGGATTATGCAAGTTAACGAAATCTTAAAATTCTTCGCCGCGTACATCGAAAAAGAACTGGGTATTCAATACTCGGAAACCAACTTTTTCCAACTACAGAATCGCCTAGAGGACATCGCGAAGCTGAACGGATGCGCGGATTTACCGGCGCTACACGCTTTGGCCGCGGGCGGGATCCACGGCGCGTTCAAACAAATGCTCTTGGACGTGGCTACGAACAACGAGACTTCGTTCTTCCGCGATCCACGAGTATTTCGCGCATTGGAAAACTCAATTTTCAAAACGCTCACCGCCGAGCGGCCGGGCCGCAGCCTGAAAATCTGGTCGGCCGCGAGTTCAACCGGTCAGGAAGCGCTTTCGATGGCGATCATTTTAAAAGAAATGGCCTCAACCGGTATCGCGCAATTCTCGATCACCGCGACCGACATTTCCGAGCGCGTGCTCGCGATTGCCAAGGCCGGGGTGTACTCACAGCTCGAGATCCAACGGGGCATGCCCGCACCCTTGCTGCTCAAGTATTTTACCAAAGAGCCCAATGACCAATGGGCGGTGTCGCGCGAGCTTTTGAACCGAATTTCTTACGGCAAACAAAATTTAAAAGACGCTTTCGCATTCGGTGAGTCGTTCGATTTAATCATGTGCCGTAACGTGCTGATCTACCAAAACGTGGCCGGCAAAAAAGAAATTATGAACCGCCTAACCCAGACTCTGCAGCCCGGGGGGATTCTTATTCTAGGTTCCGGCGAGAGCCTGTTCGGAATTTCGGATAGCTACGAACAAGTGAACATGGATGGCGCGATAGTTTACCGGAAGGTGGCCTGATGGAACGCTTTGCCGCCGAACGGAGCGATACCGCCGTGATCATCCGAATGAACGGAGCGCTTGATAAGCCCGCTTGCGAACTCTTCACGAATTTAACGAAGTCGTGGATGCTCCAAGACGCGATCACCTTCGTGCTCGACTTTTCGAAGATCTCCGAACTTTCGCGTGAGTTCTACCTGAGCATGAACCAGTTTCGCGCAGCGCTGAAGCGGGACGGCAAGGGGCTGTACTCATTAGGCTTGAACAAAGATCTCATGCGGTCCGTGACAAACGACGGGCTCGACAAGATTTTTATGCCCATTCAATCGCTCGAAGAAATCCTCGGCAAGCGCGCGGTGCCCGCGCCCGCCCCGGCGAGCGGCATCGACGTTGGCTTCATCAATCCATTCCTCTCGGCGACGGTCAAAACGTTCACCGTTCAGACCAACACACCGGTAAAGCCGCTCAAACCGTTCCTAAAAAAAGAGCTCGTGCCGGGCATCGCGATCGCGGGGGTACTTACGTTAATCTCGAACGCAAGTTCGGGCAGCGTGGTTCTCTGTTTTTCGGAAAGCGTTTTCCTTAAAATTTACGAGAACATGTTCGCCGAAAAAATTAGCGCGATCAACGCCGAAGTCCAGGACGCGGCGGGTGAACTTTTGAACATCATTTACGGGCAAGCCAAACTCGAGCTGAATAACCTCGGGCACCAATTTCAGCCCGCGCTGCCGACCGTCATGGTTGCCGACCAGCTTAAAATCCGGCAAAGCGGTTCGCCCACCGTCGTCGTGCCTTTCGAAACCGCGCACGGAAACTTTCATCTAGAAATCGAATTTAAATCCTCAAAAGGAGCAGCTTAAATGTTTAGCACGAGCATCAAGATCTTAGTGGTCGACGACATGGGCACCATGCGCAAATTAGTAAAACGTGGCCTCGGCGAAATTGGTTTCACCACCATGGAAGAAGCGGAAGACGGACAGGTCGCTTGGGCCAAGCTGAATGACCAACCCGATATCGGCTTAGTCATTTCGGATTGGAATATGCCGAATTGTACCGGGCTCGATCTACTCAAGCGCGTACGGGCCGACGGACGCTTTAAATCTTTACCCTTCGTGCTGTTAACGGCCGAGGTCGAAGCGCACCAAGTTAAAGAAGCGCTCACGCTCGGCGTGGACGGCTACATCATCAAACCTTTCACGGGTGATTCTCTTCGCGCTCAACTCGAGAAAACGCATTTGAAGCGGGCCGGCTAGACGATGAACTCGGAATCGCAGTTCGGTTTAGTTTTGGTGGGTTTCGATACGGCTTTGCACGGTTTAATCACCGGGCTTCTCAAGCCGTTGAACACACATCATCTAAGCGATGCGAAAGAGGTCGAAGAGTTTTTGGAAAGCTATCGCCTTACTCCGGGTACCACCGTCATGGTTTCGACCGCGCTGAAAGGCATGTCGCAAATGGAGGCCGGGCAGGCTTTCAATTCCTATTTTCAGGGTTTGCGGCTGATCTTCGTTACGACCGAACGTGAACAATTCGAAACCGCCGCGCTGAAGAAGAACGGTTTCAGCGAAAGCTATCTTCTGCCCGCCGACGAATGGGTCTTACGAGAAAGTCTCGAAGAGATTAAACAGAATCGTAACGTCGGCGGCTCGCGCAAATTCCGCGCCGTGAAAATGCTTGATTTGCAAGCCGAGCAAGATCTGCCTTTCGAAGTACGTGTCTTCATGCCGCTAAATAATAAGTTCGCGCTGCTTTCAGCCGGCGGGAAACTCACGGCAAAAAAATGCGAAATGTTGCAGAAGCGAAACATCAATTCGGTGTTCGTTGATCAAACCCAGCTCGGAAAGTTTTATGAATACACGGCCGAGCGGCTCGTCGCGCTCAACCTGCCGGGCACGGACGGCCTGTCCGAAACCGAGCGGTCGAGCCGGTTGCAGGCGAGCGTTCGCACGCTCTTCCACGCCATCCTCACCAACGATAAAGGTGCATCGGGAAATTATGATGAGGGCCGTGATCTTTTCGAGCAAAGCAAGAAAGTCGTCGAGAACTTCGTCCGTCAAAAAACCGGTTTGGATTTGAACGCGAAGCTTCGTGAAGTGATGGGTGAGGGCAAAGACGCCTACTCACACGCGCAGTCCGTTTCGACGATCGCGGCCTTGCTCAGCATGGCGACCGGCATCGGTAAACCCGAAGACTTGGCGATCGCCGGGCTTTTTCATGACTTGGGCGTAGGCGGTTCGGCACAGGACATCGGCGTGTTCAACGTCGGCCAGCTTAGCCCCGAAGAGTTCGCAAAATTCAGCCAGCACCCACGCGAGTCGCTCAATCTTTTGAAAGAAAAGAAGATCACCGTTACGCCCGAGATCGCCGCGATCATCGAGTGCCATCACGAACGGGCCGACGGCAAAGGTTTTCCGAAGCAGATGCCGGGCCATAAGATCCCCGCGGCGGCGCACCTTCTTGCGTTTGCGGATGCGTTCGAAGAATTATCACGGCCGAATGCCAACCGTGCGGCTTTGACGTTAATCGAGATTCAAGAGCGGGTCGCGAAGGGTTTAGGTACCCCGCCGGAAATCTTGCTGCCGATTTATAAATTCTTAGGCAACGCCGAAGTCGCGGCCTAGCGCTTCCATTCGGGCGGCGTAACGAAAATACCCAAGCGATGCACCGAACGGCGGTAACTTGAACTTCCGCTCAAAATGGCGACGCCGAAGACCTGCCCTTCTGAATTGACCCCGGGACCGCCGCTGTTGCCCGGCATGACGTCGACCGAAGTGTGGACCAAAGGCGGTTCGTTTATGGCGTAGGGTCTACCGCGCGAAACTCGCAAGTCTTTACCGTTCGAATTCGGAGCCGGCGAGCGATCGCCGAAGTCGTGCACCATACCAGGCCGCGCCGGGCAGTTGGTGCACGAGGGAAAACCGATCGCGAACAACGGTTCTTGCCCGCTGGGACGGCGGGGCGCGAGCTTCAGTGGTGCACCGATCTCGACCGGTAAAGTCAGCACGGCGTAATCCAGATGCGCTTCGATCGAGGTCGGGTGGGGGCGGTAGACTAGCGGTGGGTTGGCGTAGGGGTCGAACAATATGTTCGCGTCTTTATCGAAGATAAAAATCGGGGTCACCTCGCGCGGTGCGAACGCGCGTTCGAGCATGTGCGCGGCCGTCCAGAACGATTTGCCCGTGCCCAATAAAAAACCGCTGCCTTTGTGAAACGAGAGCGCCAAACGGCATTTCTTATTCTCGGTGTTAAAGAATCCTTGTTGGCTTTCGCAGTAGGCGACTTGTTTGAGCATCACCGCGCGCATCATCGGATCGTTCTCACCGAAGGTGAGATAGTAGCGCATCGAGGCACCGATACCGAATGAGGTGTTAATTTCTTGCGTGCGATCTTGCGTGGGCACGACGATCCGGAAGACCGAGGCGGACGCCTCACGGACCGCCGCGGGGACCGTTGCGTCGGAGGGTTCGTAAAAACCACCCTCTTCAGGTATTCCTGCCGCGGGGTCGAATCCATCCCCGGTTTTCTCAGGGGGCGCGCAGCCCCCCAACACCAGGGCAAGAGCCCAGACCACCACCAACCCGATCATCCGGCGGCGCATTTCCCATTTAAACATGATTTTCGTAATTGCAGACCTCGCGCCAAAATTTGGTCCGCGTAATCCGGTTTATGCCGGTTGGGCCGTTGAATTTCCCGGGACCCTGAAAGGGTTTCCCGGTTGTCTGTCAGGTGACGGGCGGGGCTAGCGGCGTCGTTTACTTTCGCGGCCCATGCGTTCTAAAAAGCTGTGGTGAATACGCAGGTCCGTCACTTGTTCTTCTAAAACCTTTCGTTCGCGCGCAAGGTCTCGCTCGATCTTTTTTTCGATCGGCGCAAAGTTCTTTCGGCGCGAAAAACCCCAGGCCGGTTGCCGGCGCAGGTCTTTAAGGTAATCGTTCGTTTGGCTGATCTCGTCCGACAGCCATTCGTGCGTGATGTGAAGCTCACTGATCCGGAGCGCTTGCCAGTCACGGCTGCGCAATAAAACCAGATGGTAAAGCTTCGTCATCTCTTTCAGATTTTCTTCTTTGTAAGCCGCCTGTACGCGCAACCACATGTTCTTACGCCAGTCGGCTTCGTCGGGCGTGCTGTTCATGTCGGGGTGAAGTTTGCGCGCGAGCTGCCGGTAAAGGAGCTTGAACGTTTCAACCTTGGGGGTAAGCGGCCGCGGCTCTTGGACATCTTCATCGCCGCTGGATTCGCCGGCCGGGGTGTCGCGGGTGAACGCTTCTTCGGCCGCGTCTTCGATTTCGACTTTCTCGCGCATGCTAGCTAATACGACCTCGAGCGATTCGCCGGTCTTACGCTGAAAATCGCGCGCGAACTGTTGCTGAACTTTCGGGTGCAGCAGGTCCCAAACGCGAAAGAATAAATGATAATCGCCCGTAAAACTCGCCACGCGTAAGATTTTACCGAGGAACATTTGCGCGACATCACTGTCGGCGCACCACTCTTCGATCTCGGCGTCCGAGAGCGAGCTAAAATGCTCGAGTTCCTCGATGTCGGAGGGATCGAGGGTCTGCGAGCGGGCCTTGTTCATCTCGGCCTCTTCGCGTGCGGCCCGGCGGCGATCCTTCGTCTTCTGATTTTCGTGAAGCTGCGCGCGTACGAAGTCGTCGCGCAGGGAGCGCATGTTGTCGATGTTCCGGCGATCGTCGTCGCTGCCCGTGATGTACATGCGAATTTCTTCGCGGATACGTAGTGCCGCTTCGGTCAGGGGTAGGTCTTCCATCTCGGCCAGCGCGTGCATCCAATTGTGAAACTCGACCAGCTCGCGGTACTCGCCACGCAACAGATCGAGTTGTTCGCGCCGCGCTCGGAAGGTAAGCTCGAACCATTCGGTATACAACCGCTTGTCGCGCGAAAAAAACGATTCCAAATTCGCTTCCATCCGCTGCAACTTTTTAAGCAGCCGGTCGATGCGAGAGAACGCCTTTTTGCGAATTTCCATGTCGTCGACTAAAACCAAACTTTGCATTTGCAGACGTGTATAGCACAATACGCGCCAACACCAAACCATGGTCTTCCGCCGTAGATTTATTTATTGGGGCTTCACGCCGAGTAAATCGCCGATGATGGCGAGAAGGGCGGGGTCGTACGCTTTGCTTTGCATGAGTTTTTCGACGGCCACGCGCAGAGAAACGCGGTTTTTTCCGGCGCGCATTTGCGTCGCGTATTCAAGTTCATCGGCGATGGCGACCAACTGCGATTCGGCCATAAAATCCGCACCCCGGACTTCGTTCGGGAAACCGCGGGCGTCCCAGCGTTCATGATGTTGCTCGATGATTTTCAACACACGGGTCGAGAGTTCGATCTGGCGTTTTTTAATGATCTGTAAAGCGATCAGCGGATGCTGTTGGTAAGCGAGGCGTTCGGCCTCGGTGCGTTCGCTGTCGTGCTTCTCTTGATTTTCGATCGCGACGTCGGCCAGGCCGATGTCGTGAAGCAAACCGGCCAGGGCGATTTCTTCCACTTTGCCGATCCCCAAACCGAGCGACAGCAAAGCCGCGAGCGATGATGCATTCGTAACGTGCGAGTAGGCATCGCCGCCGCTGTTGCTGAAGTTCAGCATGCGTTCGTAGATCGAGTCGGGCTCGGGTGAGGTTTCGATGATGTACGTCTTAACGATCTCGTTATAATCCTGGATGGTCGCATTCTCGGTTAAAAAACCGCTGAGCAATGAGCGCACCGCTTTTTGCATCATCTCTTTGCGTTCGATCGGGCCGAGGCCGTCGCCCGTCTTGATTTTCTTCAGCTGATTGGTCGTGAAGCGCGAGTACGCGGCGAGCTGTTCGACCGGCACGTAGATCACGCGAATCTCATGATCGAGCAATCGCTTCGAGCGCGCGTCGGAAAGCGGCGAGCCGGCCGAGCTATAACGGATAAACTTACGGTTGATCGGTAAAAAAACGTACGTATCGAAATCCAAAACCGTGTCGGGCGTCAAATTGATCAGAGGGACGTCTTTATAATCGGCCGAGTTGTCGGTCACTAAATTGCGAACGACGCTTTTGTCCAACGGCAGCAGGAAGGCATCGGCAAAACCGTTTTTACTCAACGCTTGCTGATCGAAGCCCTCACGCTCGGTGCAGACGTAATACATCGGCGCTTGCGCATAGACGCTACGGATGCCCAACGCGATTTCGACGAGATCGATTGAGCCAAGGGGCCGGCCGCAAAAAATGAGGTCGGGTTCAGCCTCGCCGTCGCCTTTTAAAAGTTTGCTGATGTCCATCGGGACTTCACGAAACTCCACCATGGGCAGCGCTTCGCGCAGCATACGGTACGCCGTTCGGTCGACGCCGATGGCGATCGCAAAAAGGGCGGGCATAAGCTGTTTGGCGTTGGCGGAATCCACATTGTCTTTTCGGAGACTTAACTCAAGGAATTGAACTTAAACGCCGCCGCTTCATTCTGAAACACGACCGCAGCCGAAGGTCGGGCATTTACCAATATTCACGTGTCCCGAAAAGACCTCAAAAGATTTGGCCGCCGCTTCCCCGGATGGGGGCTTTGTGGCAGAACTTCGGCAAGGGAACCCCAAAAATAGGACGGATGATGAACGTGACTTCCTTGATGACGGCGCTGCTGATTTGCTTAACCCCGTTTGCCGCCCAGGCCGGTGAACATTTCTCGGTTAAGCCTTACCTAAAAAAATGCGGCGGCGGCAAAGTGTATCCCAAATGCGATTCGCCCTCGCTCAATCAAAACACTATTTTCGAAGCCGGCCGCGCCGAAGCCCTAAAAAAGAATATTGATATCATGCTGGTCGTCGGCGCCGACTGGTGCGCTCCGTGCTTGGAATTCGACGCCTTGATTTACAAGGACAAAGATTCGGCTAAGCTTTTCGAGAAAGTCGTGTTGATCGATATCAACGGTGACGTTGAGTCGGGTAAGGCTTTACTCAAGCGTTTACAAATCAGCAGTGCGGGCTATCCTCAGGCATTTATCCTGAAAGCAAAAACCAATGATTGGGTGCAAAAGTTTTTCCCGGGCCGTTTCGCCAACGTTGCCGAGCTGGTCTCTAATTTCGGACGCAACGTGGCCGAATATACCGAGCCGCAAGGTGAGAAACCGCTAACCTACGACAAAGTCGATGTAAGCACACTCGAACTGCCGGTTGAATTGAACGGGGACTACGGCCTCTCTACCTTTTATCCTTCCCCGAAGAACGATTCCGAAAAGTTCATCAACCAGGGCGTGGCCGCTCTGCAAGTTTATCACTACGTAGATGCTTACCGCGCGTTCCGGATGGCCGAACTCATGAATGCCGATTCCGTTATGCCCCACGTTGGACGAATTTTTTCGCTCATCAATATCGACGAGGATTCGGCCGACTCTTATTTAGTCCGTGAGGCCTTCCAAAAAATTTCGGTCATCCAGAAAAAGCGGACTCTTACGCCGGCCGAAAAGACTTGGGTCAATTTCGCCAGGGCCATGCACGCGGAAAACGTCGCCAATTACGTCAAAGCCGAAGGCGTGGAAGTGACGTCTATGACCGACGCTCTTAAGAATATAAACGACAATGATCCGCAAAACGTCGACGGACTTTCTCTCGCGACTTGGTTTACGGTTGGCCAAATCGGCATGGCGCAGTCAAAAACGGTTTTTAAAGCCATCCTGGCGATTCAACCGGATAACATCGGCGCGCACCATTCGCTCATGCACATCGCCGAGAGCGAAAACGACGCCGCCGAAGCGAACGTTCACGCACCCATCTTGGCCCAACTCGCGCCGCGCTCGGCGCACGCTCTGCACATGGTCGGTCACACTTTGCCGCAGCAGGGTCGTTGGGCCGAGGCGCTTGCGTATTTCAAGAAAGCCGACGCCATTCACAACGAATGGGCACAAAAAAACGGCGTCAAGGCGAGCCAAGACTGGCATTACACGCACAACCTGAACCTCATGGCCGCAAGCTACCTGGGATTGGGTGATACAAAAAAGGCCATGTCGACTTGGATTATCGGCGTGAACGAAGCGGATTACACGCTCCTTAGCCACATCATCGATCTTGCCGTGGCAACCGATCATCCGTCGGCCCAAGGTCTGATCAAAGTACTTGAAGATTCCGGCGGGGCCACGAACTTAGAACCACGGCGCCGCGAAGTTGATCTTACACCTGAAAAAGCGAAGGACTTAGCGATGGCGGCCACGCCCCCGCGCGACGATAAAAGGTCGGACTACACGAAATTGTTGGACCGGGTGATCGCGGACTACGCGAAGAAGTCCGGCGCGGACAGCGCATTGACCTCCGACATCGGCGCCTACTTTTCAGGTAAGTTCAAAGAAAGCGGCTTTGACGGCTGGAGCAACTCATACTTAGAATTGCTGCGCTTGAAACGGGTCGCGAAGATCCTTTCGCTAACTTGGCTTTCGGAATCCTTAGATTCCCTCGAGTTTGCGGTGCAATCCGGATCGCTGTGCAGCCCCGTTAAGAAATAATGCCGGAAAAAGCGCGGTGCCGCGGGTAAAACGTGGCTTGAGCGTTGACAGCACGTGCTCGGATACCTATTTTAATCGTTCTCAGTCACCATTCCAAATTATCCCCAGGTGGCGAAATTGGTAAACGCATCAGCTTGAGGGGCTGACGCCCGCAAGGGTTTGCTGGTTCAAGTCCAGTCCTGGGGACCACAATAAAAGCCGACCGCTGGTCGGCTTGCTGCCTCCCGAAAATTTTATTGTGCTGTTTTGTTTTTCGCCTCCGGCGAATGTTCGCCCGAAGGCTCACGGCCTGCGGCCCGGCTGCGCTCCGCTCGCCTCCTGGGGACGTTGGGCTGCGCTTCGCTCGCCTATTGCGGTTGGTTTATCTCAGGCGGGCTGCTGTTTGAACAACCGGCTTGCCGCTAGTCTTATGCGGAGCTTCTTTTCTGGAATTTAAACGCCGCAGCTTACTTATATAAACAAATATAAAATACAAAATTCTTTGATTAATGTCTTTCTTGTGCCCTTACACATTTAGGAGACCTATGGCTTTGCGCCGCAAACGGTTGCGAGTTGTTTTTTTAGGTTTTCGGTGTGGTCGGGGCCGAATGAGATCCAGCCGTTGTTGCTTTGGGAGTTTGCGATTTTTGCTACGTAAGTGTCTCTTAGTCTCTGGTTTTTGTTTAGTGCACGTTTTTCGCTGATCAATGTGGTTATGAAATCAGTTAGATCTTTTGCGTCGGCAAAGACGATGCGAATAACCTGAATCAAATCTCCAACTTCACTTAAAGTTGCGACCAACGTGGGAACTTCCTTATCATCATTGGCTTTTGCGATTTCATTTAACTTTGCGAAGATCGCGTTTCTTTTGCCGGGGTCGGCGCCGAAATATTTTAAGGCCGTATCAAGGGTGTCGGATTTCGGAATTAAATCGAGAACCATTTTTTGGCTAGCGGCTTTGATTTCGTCGGAATCGAGCGCAACGAGCTGAACTTGTCGCCGGACATTTGCGTCGCGGAGCCAAACAAATCGCGCGGGAGAGCCGGCGAACATGATTAACGCGAGCTCAGTCGTCTCGGGACTAAAATTGGCCGCTTTCAAAGTTGCTTTGAGGGCGTCAAAGCGAACGATGCCGTCTTTGTCCATAGCATCGTTACTGCCGATCTCTGACGGAGAATATTCGACGCCTACCCAGGCAATCTGATGCCGCTCGATGAGCGTGGAAAGCTTATTTGCTTTCTGGATCTGCTCCTGCAACTTCATGAACGCACTTTGCCTATGGATCCAATCTTGAAGCGGCCCGACGATTTCGGGCGTGAGCGGTTCGGTCTTATCGATGATCGCATTGAAAACCGCGAGGTCACTTGGCGCCCGGTGCATGGAAAAATCTAGCGAGATTAAGCCCTGTTTTGCTTGAAATTCATCCGAAGAATTCGTCTGACAAACTCTCGCCAGCGCGGATGACGGGAAGGCGTAGATTGGCATGGCTGTAAGACATATCGACAGGATAGCTTTGCCAAACTTCATACTATTCACTCCACGGAGGTTTATAGACATCAGCAACGGCTATGCCATCCGCGGGACGACCGGCGGGGTTGGGGCTTTGGGCTTTCAGTTATTTTTTGGATAGAAGCTGGTGCTGCAGAAATGAATCGTGCGGTGTTTCAATTCTGGAATTTAAACGGTGCGGCTTCGGATTATAAATATAAATTATTTGATTCAGATGGCGGTCAGGTGCCGCGATTCGTTTGGTCGCGATCGTTTTAGATTTGCCATTTTCATTGTATATAAAAATAGTTTTTCTGTCCGATTCGATTCAGGCTGATCTTGTAGCTTCGCTTCCATCTTTTTTGGACTTTTAAACCTTTTGTGGCCATTTTTGGACACGATTTTCCGGGGGCCGAAGCCGAATATTCTCGGTCTCTACGGCGCTTACGCGCCCGAGGGAGGGATCCCGATCTATAAGTCCTCTAAAACGTGTGAAATAAACTCGTGCCGGGCCTTTGGGAGTTGCCATAGATAAGGCCGCTCGCTAGCTAAGGCGGATTCCATGACCTTACCCGAAAGGATCCCCCGTGAAGCTTGCTCTCGCCCTGTTGACGCTGTTTTCCTGTCTTACGGCTGCCGCCGACGAAATCGACGATCGTGCGCGCCGAAACGCCGAGCGCCAAGCTGAAGAGAGCCGCCAGCAGACGGCCGCTTACCGCGCAAAAGGAAATAGCGAACGTTTAATCGCTTTCAACGGCTTCGTAAATAATCACGGCGGATTGCAATCAGGGACTTGCCGCGTGGCTACGGAAGATTGTTCGCGCCGCTACGGCCGTGAGAGCACCTACTGCCCCCTCAACCGCGGTGAGCAAACGGACATTCGTAGCCTCGGCGCGAGCGGTGAGTACGTCATCATGGAGTGCCGGGTCGTTACCGGTGACGGTAGCGCTTGCGAATTGGGTCCCGATTCGGATCGCAATTCGGCCGCCGACCACAAGGCGAACTTCTACAAAGCCACCTGCACGCCCGAAGGCGGAGCGCCGTACTTGTTGACGTTTAATAGCGCCGGTAAAGAATATCGCGCGGCCCCGATCAAAGAGCCCAAGCCCGAAAAAGAAACTTACTCTTCACGCACTTACTCAAGCCCATACGGGTACTATGGTCACCCCTACGGGCGTTTCGGAGGTTACTACGGATACGGCCGCGCTTACGGTTACGGCTACGGTTCGCGCGTTTACAATTGTTACGGAGAGCAGTGCAACTACTACGGCGTCGGCAAAGCGAAGAAGAGCCGCCGCACGAAGAACAAAGATAATTAATTTCTATTTTATATAAAGAGGCTTTTGTTTCATGAAGTGTTTATTCGTTTTCTTAGTTTTGAATCTTGTTTCGACCACGGCTTCGGCTCAGTTTTTTGCGAACGATACCCAATGGGGTGAGGCCGTCGGTAAAAAGAATTCCGGCGGCACGAAAGAGCCGACCGACACCCGGCCTCCGGTAACCCGAGCGCCGGTCACCCGGCCACCGGTCATCAAGGATCCCGTCCTTACCGGGCCGGCGGTAACTCCTAAGGTGGCGGTCAAGTACTGGGCGGTCTTCGCCTTAGATCAAAGTAATCTCGGCGGTGATAAAGCGTATATCTCCTTAGGTTTTGCCCGACGGGAGACGCTCGCCGAGGCCGAAATCGAGGCGATCAAAAGCTGCCGGGTTCAGGCCAAATCGCCACAAGATTGCAAGGTCGCGATGAGATACGATACGGGCTGCTTCTACATCGCTACGGGCAGTCGTCCGTGGGGCGGCGTCGGGTGGGGTGGTGCGCAGACTCCGCAAGGCGCATACAACGAATGCCACAACCGGGAATTCGACTGCGCAGTACCGGTGTACGGCGGTTGTGCTTACGCGGAGAACGACACGTCCCGCACCAATATCGTCGAAGCGGCCAAGCTGCCCTATTGGATCGCGCTGAGCGTAGGACGAGGTTCGGATTCCACTACGAAATACATCGCCGTTTCCTCGGCTGCCGGGAAAACGAAAGCGCATGCTTCGGAGAGAGGTGTGGCTTCGTGTAATAGAACTTATCCGGGGACGGTGACTTGCGAGACGATTACGCACTTCAATACCGGTTGCGGATGGGTCGCGAACGCGAAAACAAGCCCGGGGGACACGCTCAACTGGGCCATTTCAAAAACGAAGCAGGCGGCCTACGACCGTTGTCAATCGGACGGCAGCACCTGCGATACGAAAGTGACCGGGCATTGTTTCCCTTAGTTCTGCTCGCTTGTCTTATTTAACGCTTAGGCTGAGCGCCCACGCGGGGGCGCTTGTAGCCGTACTGATTCCGGTAATCGATCCCGAAAATTCGTGTCAGGCACAGATTCATATCTAGCGGATGGGTGCCCTTGACCGGAAAGATAAAATCATCGATCTCGGCCGGCCGGCCGGTGCACGGTCGCACGACGTACACTTCCAACCATAATTGTTCGGCATCATCGTGCGCCGGATAACTGCGGCGATAGATGTCGTACTCCGAATTAAAACCATAACCGAGGGTTACGCCACCGACTTGCCGGGTGAGGAGGTGGTGGGCCGCGCTGCGGGCGAGGTCGGCTCCGGGAGTGGTGCTTAAAACTTCGCGGTCCCACTCGTAATATAAGTAACCCACGCGTGATTGATCCGTGCCGACGTTCAACGTGCCCAAAATCTTTTCGCCGACTTTGATCGTCAGGTGGAGGCCGGTGGGGAGCGGAGTGATGGTCACGCGTAAGCGGCCGGCGGGCACTTTGATGTCGGGGTCCAAACCAAGCGCCAAGGCTTGTAAAGGCGTGAGGTAAGTTTCCTGACTCCAAAGTTTGTGCGTGATGGGCTCACCCTGAGCAAGCCAGCGCAACTCGGCCTTGAGCCACTTGTCTGCTTTCCGGCTCGTTAAAACTTTTTGGCATTCGGCGTGGTAGTCGTCGGTGGAGTCGGCGTGCGCGATTGCGAAAGAGGATAGCATTACGAACGTTATAAAAAATAAGCGCATGTTTTTATTCCGCTTTGCCGGGCGAAGGCATCGTGAAGTTGTCGAAGTGCTGATGAATCAACGTCGCGCCTTTTTCTAAATTGACGTTTCCCCCGACTTCGATCCCGGCGCCGTAAGCGGCGATCGCGCCGAGATTATTTTCCATCGACAGGGCGATGAATGTTTGGCCTTCTTTTAGCTGTTGAATCTGATTTTCAACGTTCAATCTGAATCGTGCGTTCGGTAGGGTACTGCCTTCGAACCGCAGCCCCGCAACTTTGGCCTCGCCGACGACGTAGATTTCTTGGACCACGTTGATTACGGGACGTGCGCTCAACCGTTCGCCGGTCAGTAAATCGCTAAGCAACGAATTCAGTTCTAACAACGCTCCGGACCGGCCGGTCACCACGGTCTGGCGGATTTCGACCTCGGTGATGGCGCCGCCCCAATTGCGTACCAGGGTGATCTCGGTAGAGCCGGTAAGGTGATTTTTTATAAGAGCTAGTTTTTCTTCCGAAGGGCGGCCCGAATCCACCACGTTGAGGGAATTCGCGATCAGGTCTTCATAGCAGGCCGAGGCCCGGCCGGTCGTAAATGCGCATAGAAATGCGAAAAATAAGCTAACGACTTTAGACAACTCATCCCCCTGAATTTGGCTATGGCAGCCGTTCTAGCAAAGTCGCCGGGCAAATGGAACTTCCGTCAACCAGACGCGACGAGCCGTGATTGGCGGGCGCGCTCGGCTTACCATTTTGAGGTGAATCAGAGTGATCTTGTGATTAAATCCGGCTCCGCCTTCGTTTACTACGCATTTGACGTAGGTTCTTCTATTGATCTTGATAAGGCCGAGCGGCTGCTCGTCGCGGCGAAGAAAACGCAGACCGCCGACCGTAAACGGCCCGGAAAGTATTTCGAGTACACGCCGCCGCCCGTTCGCTGGACGGAAGAATGCCCCGTTCAGCAGATCGGGCCGCACTTCGCGACCAAAACGACCGTCGAAATTCTTTTGTTTGATTTCGGTTGCGTGTCGATCCGTTTCGCGATCCCGATCGAAGGCCCGATCGCGAGGGTCATCGATCTGAGCGTCGATCTTTACGAAAATGCGAAACTACGTGATGCCGCGAAAATTCTCGTTACCGAACTGATGGGCAAAATCGGCGCGGTCGTCGACAAACCCGAGATCGCCGGCAAGATCGAAGATTACTGCATCTTCAACTTCTCGAAGCTTGAACCCGCGGTAACGGTGCCGGAGCTGCTTCAAGGCCATTTCGTTAACCTGACCTGTATTTTGCGCGCGGATCCCGGCTCGCCCTCCGATCGCGAATCGCAAGAGATTCTGGCCGACCGGATTTCCTACGGCTCGAACGATCTTACGCTTTTGAGCTGGCACGCGGCCGTGATCTACGGCGAAGACACCGAGGATATTCACGCCGTGCTTGAGTTCGCGAATATCTTGCTGCTCGAGTTGTCGTACCTCGATAGCCGCCTCGATAAATCGCTCGATTCTTTTTACGAATTCTTTAATCTGTACAGCCAAAACCGGTTCAGCTTCGGCCGCTCGAAGCAGCCGCTGATGCGCCGGATTTCCGAGCTGCAAATCGAGAGCGCGGTTTTATTCGAACGTATCACGAACGGTTTGAAGCTGATGGGCGACGCCTTTCAGGCGCAGATCTTCCGCGTGGCCACGAAAAAGATGGGTCTAAGCTCGTGGGATGCGAGCATCGCCCGTAAACTCGAGACGATCGAAAGCATCTACCAAAAGATCTCCGACGCCGAGGGCACCCGGCGCATGGAGCTGCTCGAGATCATCATCATCATCTTGTTCTTGGTTTCGATCGCGACTTCCTTCAAATTTAGCTGATAACTTTACCAAATTGGCCGCCGGGGCGCAGTTCCCGGTTTACTTTGGCAACGAATCCAACGAAACCCTAGGCATGACGTTTCAAGATTTTGCCCTGCTCCGTTCGCTCCAAGGAACCCTCAAAGAAAAAGGGTTTAAACAACCCACCGAAATCCAACAAATGGCTATTCCCGCGCTGATCGAACGCAAATCGATCGTCGGCATCGCCGAGACGGGCAGCGGGAAGACGCTTGCCTACGTTTTGCCTATTCTCAATCTGCTCAAAGCGATGGAGAACGAAGGCAATAAGGTCACCGAGGACGGCACCCCACGCGCCTTGGTTCTTGTTCCCAGCCGTGAGCTGGGCGAACAGGTCAGCAAAGTCTTTAAGACCTTCACCCATCAAACCCGCCTACGCGTACGAACCGTGCTCGGCGGCACCGCGCTCGAGGTGGCGAAGGAAAATCTAAAAGGCAATTTCGAAGTCCTCGTCGCCACGCCCGGGCGGCTGGAGCAAATGATCCACCGCCGCCAAGCGCGGCTGAGCGATCTCCAGATTTTGGTGATCGACGAAGCCGACGTGATGGTTGATCCCGGCTTCCTTGACGTCGCCAAAAAGATTTTGGGCGCGTGCCCCGAAGTGCTGCAGTTAGCGCTCTTTTCCGCAACCGTTTCGGCCGACGTGCAACCGGTGATCGACGAAATCTTCGCGGGCGTCGAGACCATGCGAACCAAGCGTAGCGAAAAAACGGCCAAGGGCCTGACCACTCAAAATGTAACCGTGGTCGACGGCAAGCGCTGGCCGTTGCTCGAAAAACTTTTGCAAGAAAACCGCGAAGGCAGCACCTTAATTTTCGCGAACACGCGTGAGCAATGCGATGCTTTAGCTAAGCTCTTAGATAAAAACGAAATCGAGCACGTCATCTACCGCGGCGAGATGGATAAAATCGAGCGGCGCAAAAATTTGAAAGCCTTCCGTGACGGCGTCATCAAAGTTTTGGTCTCGACCGATCTCGCGTCGCGCGGCCTCGACGTCGAGCAAGTCGATCGCGTGATCAATTATCACATGCCCAGCGTCGTCGAAAATTACCTTCACAGGGTGGGTCGCACGGCGCGCGCGGGCCGCTCGGGTCTGGCGATAAACTTCATCACCGACCGCGACACGGAAATGCTCACGAAGATCAAAACGCTTCGGCCAAATAAATAGCTTTTAGCGAATAGAACATTAGCTCATTTTATGGACTTGCTCGGCCGGGCTTATTCGCTTGGTGAATATATTCAATTCTAATCTTGCGTTATCCTTCCCTCCGCACGCGTGTTAACTCTTGTTCATCCTTGGGGAGGGGCGAGTGAAAACCAATCTTTTAATTGTAGCCGTTCTGATTCTTTCTCCCTTCGCGCGCGCCCAGGATTGCGCGGATCACGTGATGGTCAGCCAAACCACTTCCACGCCCGTCAACGCCGAAAGTTTCTTCTGGAAAATTCAAAAACAAGGCGTTGCCGATAGCTACTTGGCCGGCACCTACCACACCACCAACGGCGGCGTCCGCCTCAACTGGGAAGCATTGCCGGTCTTATTTAGTGAATTAAAAGTATTGATGAGCGAAACCGACTTCGCTCCCTCGGCGGCGCAAGAGTACGCAACACGCGCGAAGGACACGCCCTTAGCGCAAGCGATGCAGTTGGCGCAAGCGCCGGGCGCAAAGTCGGTTTCGGTTGATGCGTGGATCGCCGGCCAAACCCGCGGCACCGGGCTGCGCGTAGTTCCGGTGCAAAGCATGACCGAAATGATCGACAGCTTGCTTTCGGTGCCGCAGGCGGAGCAGGCGCGAATCTTACGCGAAACTGAATGCTCGTTGGCTGCCGTTCGTGAGCAGGCGGCTAACCTCGAAAAGCTTTACGTCCGCGATCGTGCGGCCGAGTTCGCGAAAGAAAGCGAACGCTTGCAATCCCCGCATCCCGAGCTGGTCCAAAATTTCTCGCGCGCTTTACTCGCCGAGCGCAACGCGCTTTTCGCTGAGCGTGCACGCCCGCTGCTCGAGCAGGGTGGGGCATTGTTGGCTCTCGGCGCTTCGCACTTGAGCGGTCAGGCCGGTCTGGTGGCGCGCCTCCGCGCGCAAGGCTTCACGGTGACGCCGCTCAACCGCGCCGAATTCTTACAACGCAAATTAGATCAGTTTAATGAGCGCTTCGAGTTTCCGACGCGAGAACTGTTGAGTTGGCTAACGGCGAATGGTTTAGCGCCGGCCGAGGGCTACGTGGCTCCGCGAATTGAACTCGTGCCCGGTGCGCGCATCGCGCAAACTTGCGAAGATGATTGCGATATGACTTCGGAAGCTGGCAAAATTTTAATCTCGTTGTCGCGCTGGCAAGACGCCACCGCGGCAACGGTCAGTGCACAATTCTTGGGTGAGGTATTGGTGCAACTGATTCGTGATGTGCAGATGAAGGCGGCGGGGGCCGACCAAAGCTGCGTGTCTTGGAATCAGCGGAATGTTCAAGCGGTCATACTTCAGGGGAAGTTTTTGATCGCGCGGCATATGCGTGTGGCGGGCTTACGTCCACCGCCGAATCCGGTGTGTCAGTGATTGTTTTAAGGGTGATCTAAGAGGGGGGAACGAAAAATGGGGAAATTATTATGGGTCGGGCTGCTGCTCACCTGGAACGCGCAAGCGGTGACGTTGTTGGGCAACGTCCCGTCGAGAGAAGTCGAAAACATCCAAGAAAAGATGGATAAGATCTGGGCTTTCGAGAGCGCCCGGTTTCTCGCGAAGACGGTGACTCCTCCGGAAATTTACTTCTATGAATTTAACCGCGCCGAAGAGCCGCCCGAGTTCGTCGCTTTCCAGAATGAATGGTTGCACGATCAGCCGGGAATCTGGCGTTCGTGGATGACCTTCCGCAAGGACTTGGGGCCGGCGCCGCAATTCATCAGCGCAGGTTGGATCGATGAACAGCTGGAGCGGGGACTGCCGTTTCCGAAAAGCTTCGTGGGCTTGCACTACGTCGGAACGAACCGCTTGCAGCTTAGTCCGTTCGCGACTTTCGGGCGTTACATGATTAACGATCCTTACGGCCGGCGCCGGGATCTTACGGGCTACGGGTTCTACGCCGCCGCCCACGAGATGTTGCATTACGCCTTCGCCGAGCGCGGCGTTCCCGAAGAGTTACACCATTGCTTGTTCGTCACCAAGTCCGACGCTTCGAGCGCGCCGATCATGGCGCAGATCGCGGAGCACTTGATCAGCGAAGGCTACTCCAGCTCGTTGGTTAAATTCATCGGTTACGCCAGTGAGGAAGTCGTAAAGCCTTGCGCCGCCTTGACCGAGGAACAGCGCGAGGACGTGCGCCAGGTTTTAAATACGGTTTACTAGCCGGCGATTCCGCTCCGGAATCGAACGACGAGCTTTTTAGCAGCGAAAACCCCGTTCTCATTTTGAGGCGGGGTTTTTTGTTTGCGGAGGGGCCTCGGTTGAGTTGGCGTCGGGTCCCGCCCGTCTAAAGTGTGTCAGTTCGCTTTGCCCTATTTTGTCGTCTAATGAGGACGGGGGCATCGTTGAACAATTTGAAAGTCACAACTTACCTTGCCGCCTTCACGCTCGCGCTTTCGGCGTTGATCCCGTCAGGGGCCTTGGCCGGTGAGCGACGTAAAGTCATCAAGCGCAAACCTGCCCAAGTCATCAAAATGAAGCCGAGCGAGTACCCCAATCCCTTCGTGGTGAAAGGCTGGACCTTCGACGCCGGCTTAAGCCGTGGGCAGCGCCAGCGCGCCGACTACTATGAATATAGCGTCGGTGCGAATGCGTACTTTTACGACTGGCTCGCTTGGCGCAACGTGATCTACATGCGCGACAACTTAGACGGCACGAAAAATCTCGGTTGGGATATGAGCGAACGTTTTAATTACGAGCTCGGTCAAGATTCGGGCCTGTCGATTTTCGGCGCGCCCGGTTTTCGCTGGGGCGGCAGCGCGGGCAACGGCCCGTTCGTCGAAGCCGGCGCAACTTTCCAGATTGGTCGCGTGGCGGTCGGTGGTGGCGTGCGCGAACTTTTCACCTCTTGGACACGCACCGGTGCCGGAAACGAAACTCAAGTCTTCATCAACTTGTTCGCGGGCGGTTGGCCGTGAGAATATTCGCGTTGGCATTCGCCGTAGCATCACTTTCTTCGTTCGGCGCGCACGCCGCCGACGAAACGCGTACTTTGCCCAAAGGCCGTTTCGGAATCATTCTCGGCAACGTTTACGCGACCGGTACGGATTACGAATTCGGTAAAGACGGTTCAAAGAAAACGGTTGGGGAGACTCACGCCACTTCCATTAAAGATCAGGCGCTCGCGGGTGCTTCGCGCAATTCGCTCGGCACGGCCGTCTTCAACGGCGTGGTCGGTATTCTGCAAGCGACGCCTACCGGTCAACAATTTTTGGCCGGCGCGCAGAACGCGGTCAACCAACTCGACCTCGGCACGATGTCGATGAACGTCGCTTCGACCGCCAACGTGACTTCGCCGACCATCATGTACGGCGTGACCGATAAGTGGAGCGTGATCGTCAACGTGCCCTACGTGAGATTAAAGACCGAAGTGGATTGGGCTTACGTGCCCGGGAAAAGCAACGACGCCCTCGATTCTTTGAGCGCGTTGGCGAACGTCATCGGGATCACGTCGATTCCGAATCGCAATCAGTTCGTCGGGCTCGCGCAACAAGAACTCGCCACCCGCGGTTACAAACCGCCCGTATCACGCGAGAAGAAATTTCTGGGCGATATCCGTTTGATGAACTTGGTCGACCTCGGCCGAGCGGGTCGCTTGTCTTTCGGGACGATGAACACTCTGCAGCTGCCGACGGGACCTAAGCATGATCCCGACGATCTGTTCGACGCCGGATCTTTCCACAATGCTTTCATCGAACAGGAATTCACCGCGGTCTACAAACACAGCCGGCGTTTCCAAAGTTATTACTCGGGCGCGTTTCGCTATAACTTAGCGCAGGAGACCGACTTTCGCATTCCGCTCGATGACCAAGATCTCTCGCCCGATAAATCACAGACCGAAACGGTGAAGCGCCAAATCGGAATGGGCACCACGCTCGAAGCCGGCGCTAAGTATCGCTTGTTTAGCCGTTTGCAAATCCTTGGCGGACTTATCCGCCGCACGAAGGCCGCGGACAGTTTCAGCGGGAACAAAGGCTCGAACTACGATGCGCTAGAGCGTATGTACCCATACGTCGCGGGCGAAGCTTACGTTTACAAATTGCAATTGAAGTACGACCCCTTGAGCAATTACCAACCGGGTTCGGTACCTTTGATGGCCGATATCAGCTACGAAGAAACTTTTTCGGGAACCAACACGCCGGCGCTAAAGCAGTTGATGTTTTCCATCGCGACGTTCTTCTAAGCGCGACTCAATCTAATAATTTAGAGACGATCGCTTTAAGTTGTTTTCGCTCGGTGGCGGAAAGCGGGGCGAGGAATTCGGCTTCGGCCTCCTCGCGCAGGCCGTCGATCTTGCTTAAGAGTTTACGGCCGGCGGCGGTGAGCTCGAGGCATTTTGCGCGGCGGTCAGTTTCGCTTTGCACGCGCTTCAAGTATTTGCTCTTTTCTAATCCGTCGAGCATGCGAACCATCGTTGCCTTATCCATCGCCATAAAGTTGCCGAGCTCGACCTGATTCAAGCGGCCTTCAACGCTCAGCAATCTTAACATGGCATACTGCGGCCCGATGATCTTGAACGGCTCGAGTCTTTCGTCGAGTCGCGCACGCATGCGCGTTGCTACTTTAACGATACAATAGCATGTATTCGATTTAAGCTTAGGATGTACCATCTGTCCGGTCAGGCTAAGATTCATCCAATTAGTTTTGCCTGAAATAGTTTGCACTATCAACTATATTTCAATAGCTTAGTTTTAGGTTCATCCCCGGGGTTGGCGCGTGAAAATACCTTTTGCAATCTTCCTAAGCTTTTTCTCTTTGCAAGCGACGGCCGTGCCGCTTGATCTAAAGTCGGCCTTGGCCGGCGCGCGCAGCCAATCACCCGAGGTACAAAAAGCCGCGTCGCTCAAAGAGGAAGCGCGGTGGCGCAAGGTCGAGGCCTACGCGGGTTGGTTCCCGCGCATCACGGCTTCGGGCAATTACCTGCTCGACTATAAATATATGTTCACCGACATCAACATTGCCGGCGCGCCCGTGACCGTGCCGGGCATCGTGCCCACGACCATCTTCGACGTGAAAGCGCAGTACAGTTTATGGGACGGGTGGGCCAGTACCAACCGCGAACGAGCCTCGAAGGCGCTCGCCGCCGCGGCCGATGATGACTTCCGCTGGGCTGAATTCAAGGTGGGCCGCACGGTGGCGCTCGAGTACTACCGCACCCTCGCCAATAAAGAATTACTCCAAGTGGCCGAGAACAATTTAAAAACTCTGCAAGATCATTTGCGCGAAGTGCGGCTGTTTAAGCAGAACGGACTTTCGACCAACTACGATGTTTTGCGGGTCGAGGTGCAAGTCTCGGAAGCCGAGAGCGAAATACTAAACACGCAAGACAATCTCGCGGTGGCGCAAGGTCACCTCGCCGAAGTGCTCGGCCAAGACGAGCCGGTCGAGCCCGCCGGAAAACTGCCGGAGCTCAAAGCCGAACTCGCCAACGGTGTGAAGGCCGACGTTTCACAACGTACGGACATCGAAGCGTTGAACGAGCGCGTAAAGGGTTACGCCTTTAGCGAGAGCGCCGCCGGCCGTCACTGGATGCCGCGCTTTTCGGCGGTGGGACTTTACCAGTTTTATAACAATCGCAACGACGGCTTCGATGATTGGGACCGCTACCGCAACGCATACCAAGTCGGATTGAATCTCACTTGGGATTTGTTCGACGGTTACGCTTCGACCGCGCGCAAGCACGAAGCGATCGAGCAGCGTGTGCAAAGCGAGAAGTCGCTCCGGATCGCGCAACTCAAAGGCAAATTGGACCTCGACCGGTGGTCACGCAAATTCAAATACTTTTGCTCCGTCTACAAAGCCCGGCAGGGTGACGTCGCTAAAACTCAGGAAAGCGTGCGGCTCGCGCGCGAAGGCCGCAAGGTCGGTGCGCGTACGAATAGCGACTTGCTCGACGCCGAGGCCGAATTGTTCCGCGCCGAAGCCGGCGCCGTGACCGCGCAGCTTGGCGCCATTGAAGCCTTGATCAACCTTGAATTGAGTACGGGCCAAGCCCTGTACAATTTCGAATAGCCGGAGAGAGAACATGAAAAAGAAAATTCTTATGGGCATCGGCGCGGTCTCGGTCGTTTTGATCGGCTGGTTCATTTTCGATTATTTAATGTACGTATCGACCGACAACGCGCAGGTCGAAGGGCATTTCTTGCTGCTCACCCCGAAGGTCGGCGGCTACATAACGAAAATTAACGTTGAAGAAGGCCAGCGCGTAAAGAAGGGCGACGTACTCGTCGAGCTTGATCCGCGAGATTACCAAAACGTTCTACGCCAGGTGGCGGGTGAGCTGACTTCGATCGACGCGAAGAAGCGAGACACGGAGCGCACCTACCGCCGTATTAGCGAATTAAAAGCGCAGGGCGCGGTTTCGCAAGCGCAGTACGATACTTCCTCGGCTTCGTATTCGGAAAGCAAAGCGAAGTGGGACGCCGTCAGTGCGCAGGTTTCGCAAGCGCAATTGAACTTGGACAACACCAAGATCGTCGCGCCCTCCGACGGTTTTATCGCGAAAAAATCGGCCGAGATTGGGCAACTCGCTTCTCCGGGTATTCCGCTCGTGGGTTTCGTCGACGCGACCGAACGCTGGGTGACCGCCAATTTCAAAGAAACGGATTTGCCGCATCTTAAAAAGGGCGCGCACGTGAGCGTGAAGATCGACGCGATCGACGGACGCAAATACGAAGGTAAGATCGTTTCCATCAGTTCGGCAACGGGCGCGACGTTTACGTTACTTCCGCCCGACAACGCCTCAGGCAATTTCACGAAGGTCGTCCAGCGCGTGCCGGTCAAAGTTTCGCTCGGTGAGCTTAGCGAAGAAGACGCCGAAACTTTGCGCGTGGGTCTCAGCGCTTACGTGAAAGTCTCCATCCACTAGAGGTTTTATGACCCGGCAATCTAAACTGATCGTCTTCGTCGCGGTCTTGGCCTCGTTGCTCGAGATCATCGACACGTCGATCGTCAACGTCGCGCTGCCCACCATGATGGGGAACTTAGGTGCCACGCTCGAAGATATTTCGATGGTCGTTACCGGCTACGCGATTGCCAACGCGATTATCTTACCGGCCTCCGCTTGGTTGTCGGAGCGCTTCGGGCGCAGACGTTATTTTTTGACCTGCATCGTTTTGTTCACGCTCACCTCCGTCGCCTGCGGCCTGGCGCCGAATCTTTTCTTTCTGATTGTGTTCCGCATTCTGCAAGGACTCGCGGGCGGGGCGTTGTTGCCGACGTCACAGGCTTTGATCTACGAGCAGTTCCCGAAAGAAAAAGCCGGCATGGCCGGCGCCATCTTCGGGATGAGCGTTATGGTCGGCCCCGCGTTGGGCCCGGTCATCGGCGGCTACCTGACCGACGAATTCGGCTGGCGCATGATCTTCAATATCAACTTACCGCTGGGAATTTTCGCGCTGATGGTCGGCTCGGCCGTCATTCAAGATGCGGAATACCACACCGACGCCAAGTCAGCCGGGCCGCGGCCGCTGGACACGATCGGGTTAGGATTGCTCGTCGCGGGGGTCGGTTGCCTGCAGTATGTTTTGGAGCGCGGCGAAGCCGACGACTGGTTTTCGTCCAGCGCGATCTGCATCAACGCGATCATCGCGGCGATAAGTCTTCCCGGTTTCGTATGGTGGGAACTTCGCACAAAGTTTCCGATCGTCAACGTTCGCTTGTTTGCCGACCCGATCGTGCGCGGCGGGGTCACGCTCATGGCCTGCCTCGGATTTTTTCTGTACGGAGTGGTGTTCTTGATGCCGACCTTCCTCGCGCGTACTTACGGCTACGACGCGACCCAGATCGGAATCATGTTCATCCCGGGCTCGTTGGTGACGATGGCGATGATGCCGTTGATGGGCCGCATGATGCAAGGGGGAGTGAACCCGAAATATCTCGTGGCCACCGGCTTCGCGTTGATCGAAGTCACGCTCTACATCATGACGACGTTCTCGCCTTTCTCGAGCAAAGGCGACATTCTGCTTTCGCTGTACGTTCGTGGCCTAGCCCTGTCTTTTTTGTTCGTGCCGATCAACTCCTCCATTTTATCGCAGTTTAAAGGCGCCGAGCTGGGGCAAGTGTCCGGCTTGATGAATCTGTTTCGTCAGATCGGCGGTAGCATGGGGATCGCGCTCGTCGCGACGATGTTGAATACGCGCAGTCACCAAAACTATTTAGATTTAGCTTCGAAAGTTTCGCCCCTGAATCCGAACACGCAACAATTTATGCAATCTTCGGGCGGGGCGCTCGGGCACAAAATGGGCGAGCAGCTGGGCTTGGCCAGCGGGGCGCAGGCGGCGATGCGCGTGATGTTCTATAAGATGCAATCGCAAGTCTTCATGATGACCTTCCTGCAATTGGTCTTCATCATGATGTGCCTCGTCTCGCTGGCGTTCATCCCGGTTTACTTCCTGAAATTCAAACGACCACCCACCGTCGTTCTCGCGGATCATTGATGCCCCAAAATGAGACAACTAAAAGTGACGGAAAATTGGACGATCGTTTTTAGTTAAGCGGCCGTCAAAGATCTGCGCGGCAAGTGCGTTTTAGTCGCGAATGGCGGGTACCGTACGTGCAATTGATCCGGGTATAAGGTCGCCGCTCTTGCCGCAGGCCTTAAGGGGGAACCACGCATGAAACACTTATTTTTGATCATCATCGCAGGCTCGTTGAGCGCATGTGCGCAATCGGGCTTTAATTCCAACGCCGCAAATTCGGTCGCTCAGTCCGCGAACGTTGCCGGTGATGCGGACGACGTGGTGATCCCACTTCCGCCGCGCCCGAGCATGCCTAGCGAACCGACCGATACGGTCATACCGCCGCCCCCGCTACCGCCGCCACCTCCGCTTCCTCCTCCGCCCCCGCCGCCGGTTCCGCCCGCCGTGGGATCTATGGGTTGGAACAACGTTGAAGGCATCGGCCAATGCGCCGGAATCGCGCACGACAACGGCCGCGTGGATTGCTTGGGTTTCCAAGCGGTTTGTACCGGTTCGATGAACTGTCCGTTCGACGAGGCCGTCGCGGTTTGTAACTTCACTTATCTGCAAGGTAAGAACGACTTCCGTCTTCAGCCGGGCGCGTTTGAATACTTCTCGAACGACATGGATCACTTGCCCGTCGGTTGGGGTTGCCAAGTTCAGCCGCGCGGTTTCAAGGTCGGTAATCCGTTGGTCGATCCCGCGGTCTTCGACGCAAAATTTTATTTGGCTAGCCACGCAGATTTGCAAGCCGCTTTCGGCGCCGAAAGCCGACACATGGCTAGCACGCACTGGCGGACAAAAGGTCTTAGCGAGGGCCGCCGCGGTTCACCGAATTTTTCGGCGAAGATCTATCTCGAACGCTACGCCGACCTACGGGCCGCATTGGGCGCCACCAATTACATGGCCGCCGCCGAACACTACGTGAAGTACGGCCGTGCCGAAGGCCGCTCGGGCAAGTAGCCTCGAACAATGGGGCCGGCCGCGTGACGGCCGGGCTTGCCTCTGCTCTGCTCTCCAACCACATAAATATTAAAGGCGTCGAAATGAACAAATCGACGTCGCCACTCAACTCAGCTGATTTGAAATCAAAGGAACAGCGCCTACGTAGGCGATTTGTTCATTTCGACGCCTTCGCAGTATACGCTGCTTATTACGGGTTTTCGCGCGGACCGCGAGCTTCACGCGGGCTGCTAACTTCGGGCGGGCCGCTAACTTTGCGCGGCGAAGTGGCGGCGGAGATTTTTTGGCGTGTTTCCTCGGGTAGGTCGGTTAGGACGCGGCGGAGTAATTTTTGTGATTGGTCTTCGTAAGCCGTGGGCGCCGAAATCTTTATTTTTTCAAGCGAGAGCGAGAAGTAATCGGGGCTGTTGAGCAGCCATTCGTCGCCGGGCCAGACAGCTTCGTTGTTCGGGCCGTTAAACCTTAGCGATGAAAACTGTTCCTGCAGTTCCGCGAGGTGGGCGGCGGTGAAAAGCAAATCTCCGGGGCCCGGCGTGATCATGACGGTCGTGTAATTTTCGTTTGAGATAATTACCGTTTTACCCCAGTCGGACGTGCCCTCGGCGAGCCAGCCGAAACCGGCGTTTCGCCACGCGATGCCCTCTACGCCGAGATTTTTGAGGTACTGGGGTTGTCCCCGCAAACGTATTGCGTTTACGAGCGAATCTAGGCAACCGATGCCCGCCGAGGCCTGCGCCGAGAACGCCAGTCCTGCGAGCACAACGAAAATAAGTCGTAATTGTTTAGGCATGGCGATTCCAGCAGCAAATCCCGTGCCCCGCGGGAGGGCGGGGCGGGGCCGGCGAGGGCGGACCTACTTCACCTTGCCGGGCGCGGGCGCCGGGGTCGGTTCCGGCGGGCAGTTCAAAATAGATTCGCAATTCAGATTTTTGGTCATCTCGGCTAAGATTTTCTCGACGTCAAATTTTTCGCCCGTGATCGCTTCGATGTTTTGCGGAAAGCGTGTTTTCCAGCCGACCTTGTACCAAGCTTCGGAGATCAGTTCGGCGAGGCCCGGTTGTTTGTACCACGAGGCGCGGCCCGTGCGGCGCTCAAGCTCTTTCGAAATCCACTTCGACATCATTTCGGACCCGAGCGTGGCGTAAGAGTAGCCGATGTTACGGACGCTTCCGCTGGTGAAGTGGGTGGTCGCTAGGTAGGCGTAGAACGCGGGCACGTGAGACTCAACGAAAGGGGGAAGGCCGGTAAGAACTTCGTTGGCGTTAAAAATCTGTTCCGCGCGCTCGAGATAAGTTTTAGCGCCTTTAGCTTTGTAATCGTAATCCCAGAGATCGATGTCGTACAAAGCGGAACTCGCTCGCATCAACAAATCCACGCCCGTGTTCCGATCGCTGTTCAAAATCCATGTTCTAAATTGTTCGAGAGACGGCTTTTCACCTTCGAAGGTGGTTGCATTGTCGAACAGAAATTGCGGTTCGCGCAAAAAATATTCGGCGGTCATCGAGGGCACTTCGACGTAACCGTAGCCCTCGCTGGTCATGTCTTCCTTGTCTTTCAATAAGTACTCGAGCGCGTGGCCCATGCCTTCGTGGTACATGGTGCGCAACTCGTCTAAGCCCCCGACGCGAAAGTTCTGCATGATGTACACGGTGCCCGGCATCTTCGCCTGACCAGGCACGAACGAAAGAGTTGAGGCGTCGAGCGTGCGAATCTCATCTTCCGGGATGAACGTCGGCGACATGTAAGCCATGGTTGGATTTTTCAAACCTTCGCGCGGCTTTTCGTCAACGATCATTTGCCCAAGGTCCGACGACTTAAAACCACTTTCGATCATGCTCGCATCGAAGATATTCACCAAGTTATCGGCCGGAAAGAAGCGTTGGGCGGTATTCAAATCAGGTAAGGTCAGCAACCCGACGTGATTGCGACGCAACTTTGATTTGTCGATGCCGAGATCACGCACCCGGCGATCGATGAACAATTCAACCGGCGGTCGCATTTGCCGAATCCATTTATGCAAGAACTCACGCTGATTGGCGACGCCCCTGTATTCGGGCAAGTAGCCCTGACCGCTGGCTTCGAGTTGATATTCGGCCCAGGTTCTATAGCCCTTGCTCTGGGCAAGCTCGGTTCGCAAGATCGCCATTTCGTTTAGCGATTGCCCTTGCGCTTGGACGGCTTCGGCACCCACGTAGCGTAGACCCACGCGTTGATTCATCTCCGACGATTGTTCTTGCGCCTCTTTTATTGTCAGCACTCCGGATTTAAATAGGCGCGGGATTTCGGCGGATTTCTTCTTCCATTCGGCCAAGCCCGCGGCGGCGACCGCACTACGTATGGCGTCGGCGTATTTTTGATGCAGCAACTCAGCTTTGATGAGTGTCGGCTTTTGATCTTCGGCGAAGTGTTCGAACTCATTTTCTTTCGCGAAGGCACGGGCGTAAGCGGGAAGTTCACCGGTCAACCCGTCAGAGAGTTGAGCCCAAGTTTCGATTTCGCCGTTGAATACGGGATCGACTTGAATGCCGCTGAGTTCGGCGGTGATTTGCGCGTACTCGCTTTTAAATTGTTTTTGTTCTTTTTCGGAAACGTACGAACCGGTGTCGAGCAAAAGTTTGATCGCCGAGCGGCGTTGGCTCAAACGTTTCAGCGCTTGTAATTTAGGATGAATGACGTCGGCGTAAAAACGGATAAACTTCAAAGCTTCGGGAGAAGCGGGGTCGCCTTGCACGACCAACGCCTGCGGGGGGAGGCCGTCGCGGATCTTCAACAACGTTTCACGAACTTTATCGATATCGTAGCGTTGAACTTGGGCTTCGACGGGGACTGAGACGAGCAGAACGATGGCGATCAGCAGACGGATCATGTGCACCTCTTTTGTCGCCTGGATGTAACACCGTTGTCTTGGGTGCTCCACGGAAGAAATTACTTTTAACCGCGGGGCATGGTCGACCCGTCCCATGAATGAGCTGCACGGATGCGGCTTCGCCACCCCGAATGGGTTGAATGCCGGAGGCTTTCACGGGGCGGATATTTTACCTGATCGTTTCTAAGTGGGGGAACATATGAATGAGCTGCACGTGCTGTACACCTTCCTGGCCCTGATGACCTTTAACCTCTTGGCTTCCTTCGTGTATATTCTCGGATTCAACCAAGTGTTGCGTCCGCTGAAGTTTAACGCCAAGAAGACGCCGCAAAAACCGACGCCGCGCTAGACACTGCCGCGGTGAGGCGCTAATGTCCGCGCCTCCATGCAAGTTGCCGATCTCGACTATTCTTATCCGCCCGAACTGGTGGCTACCGAACCCGCGCGGCCGACCCGCGTCGCGTTTGTCGAAGCCGGGCAGGCGCGCGAACTGACGATGCAGGCGTTGCTCGAGCGTTTCAAGCCGGGCGACGTGCTCGTCATTAACGAGAGTAAGGTCATTCCGGCGCGGGTTTTCACCGCCGATAAAATCGAAATTTTATTTTTGAATTCGACCTCCGCCGACGAGTGGCAGGTGCTCTTTCCGGCGCGTGATTTCAAAGTCGGCGCGGTCATCACTTTGCCAGGCGGAGTGGAAGCTACGCTCATTAAAAAAGGCTTGCCGCAAACCTTGCGCGTATCAGAACCGCTCACGGCAGAATTTTTTGAGCGGCATGGGGAAGTCGCGTTGCCGCCTTACATTCAGGAAGCGCGCGGCGAGCGGCATAACCGCGGCACCGACGCGGCCTTCTACCAAACCGCGTGGGCTAAAAATCCCGGCTCCGTGGCCGCGCCCACCGCGTCTTTGCATTTCACCGCCGCGCATCTGCAAGCGCTGCGCGAGCGCGGAGTTGAAATCGTAACGCTCACCCTGCACGTCGGGGCGGGGACTTTCCTGCCGATCAAAGCCGAAAATTTGAACGATCACGTCATGCACGGCGAGCGCGTCGAAATCTCCCGTGCAACTTTAGACACGATTGAAGCCGCGCAAAAAAAGAACGCGCGCGTTTGGGCTTTGGGCACGACCGTCACGCGGGCGCTCGAAGCTTGGGCCGCCGGCGATTTTACCGAGACCCCTGAAGGCGTCGCGGGCGAAACGAAGATCTTCATCAAACCGGGTTTCAAATTCAAAGTGGTCGGCGCGTTGCTCACCAATTTTCACCAACCCAAATCAACATTGATCTCACTCGTCGGGGCCTTCGCGGGCTTGGACCGGGTCAAAGAAGTTTACGGCTGGGCGGTCGAACACCGCTTCCGATTATTTTCCTACGGAGATTTAAGCGCATGGATACCTTGACCAACACCACGACCGAAGCGGCACCGGCCGCTACGGAAAAACTTACGCCCGGAAAATTCACCCTGCAGGCGCAAGTCGGGCAGGCCCGGGCCGCGCGGCTCGAGACCGCGCGCGGCGCAATCAACACGCCCGTGTTCATGCCCGTCGGCACGAAAGCCACCGTTAAAGGCATGCTGCCCGAAGAACTCAAAGCGATTGGTGCGCAAATTGTTTTGGGCAACACCTATCACCTGCACTTGCGACCCGGCGAAAAGACGGTCAAGAAGCTCGGCGGTTTGCATAAATTTATGAACTGGCCCGGTCCTATCTTAACCGACAGCGGGGGTTTTCAAGTTTTCTCGCTTTCGGGTTTGAATAAGCTGAGCGAAGAGGGTGTTGAGTTCCGCTCGCACCTTGACGGGGCCAAACATTTTCTCTCGCCCGAAAAGTCGATGGAAATTCAAATGGACCTCGGCTCCGACATCATCATGGCTTTTGATGAATGCTTGAAGTATCCGGCAACGCCCGAGGAAGTGAAGACCTCGATGGATCTCACCTTGCGCTGGCTTAAGCGCTCGAAGGCCGCGATGACTTTAGAATCCAGTTTGCTCTTCGGGATCGTCCAGGGCGGACTCGATTTAAAAATGCGCCGTGAAAGTTTAGAACAGATCACCTCGGTGGATTTGCCCGGCTACGCGCTCGGGGGTTTGAGCGTCGGTGAGCCGATCGAGCTGATGCACGTGCTGGTCAAAGAAGTGGCACCGCTGCTGCCGAAGAACAAACCCCGTTATCTAATGGGCGTCGGTACGCCGCTGGATTTGGTGCTCGCGGTGGATGCCGGCATTGATATGTTCGACTGCGTAATGCCCACGCGCGTGGCCCGCAACGGAACGCTGTTCACTTGGTCGGGCCGCGTTTCGATTAAGCGCGCCGAATTCAAAGAAGATCCTTCGCCGCTCGATCCCGAATGTGACTGCTACACGTGCAAGAACTATTCGAAAGCTTACCTCCGCCATTTATTCATGACGGCCGAGATGCTTTCGGCGCGCTTGAACACGATTCATAATCTGCATTTTTATTTAAAATTAATGTCGAGAATGCGCGAATCGATTCAAGACGGGACGTGGAATCAGTTCCGTGACTTCTGTTTGACGCGTTTCGTAAATTAAGTTCGAAGCTCGCGAATCCACAATTGAAAGTTGATTTTTAAAGGGGCCGGTGGTCATTAGAGGGCACGTCTATTTCCCGGAGGATTCCCCTATGTTTTCACTCGTGCCCCAAGCCTGGGCCCAAGCTGCGCCCGCGGCTGCTCCTAGCATGCTCGAACAGTTTTTCCCGTTCATCATCGTTATCCTGATCTTCTTTTTCTTGGTCATCCGGCCGCAACAAAAGCGCGCCCAAAACCAAAAGAGTTTCGTCGGCGGCTTAAAGCGCGGCGATTCGGTATTGACCACCGGCGGAATCGTAGGGACGATCGAAGGCCTGACGGAATTATTCGTGACCCTTCAGATCGCTAACAACGTGAAGATTAAAGTCTTGAGATCCGCCATTGCCTCGGGAATTTCCGATGAGCTCGATAAGAAAGGTTCGGAGAAATAACAATGAATGAAGGACTACGCGGCCGCACCCTCCTGGTCGGTCTGTATTTGGTTTTCTGCACGATCTACTTGTTGCCCAGCCTAACCAAGCTGCCCGCAAGCTGGCCCTTCCACAAAAAGCCGCTCAATTACGGTTTGGACATCCAAGGCGGCGCGCACCTCGTGTACGGCGTTGATGTTCGAGGCGTTTTGGCCGAGCGAACTTCGCGCATCTCACGCGCCATCGCCGCCGAACTGGCCGAGAAAAAGATCGACGCCAAAGTGGTTTCGGCCGACACGCAAGACCGCCTGGTCATCACGGCCGCGAACCCCGCCGACGTTCCTAAAATCAAAGAACACTTGGCCGAGATGCACGCTACCACTTTGCAAGTCACCGGCGACAAAGACGGCGTTATCCAAGCCAATTACTTCGACGCCGTATTGAGCACCTATAAAGAACAGGTCATCAATCAGGCTATCGAAGTTATTCGAAACCGCGTCGATCAATTCGGCGTGGCCGAGCCGGTCATCACCGCGCAGGGGACCGATCGCATTTTGGTTCAGTTGCCCGGGATCACCGATCCCGCCGGCGCGAAAGAGTTGATCAACAAAACCGCGCGCCTTGATTTCCGCCTGGTCGACAAAACGATCACGCCCGAAAACGTGCAAGCGATGATCACCGACGCCGAGAAGACGGGCGGTTTCTCGCTCGGTTCCGGCAAAGAAGAAGACAAATCAAAACTCGGCTACTCGGCCTACGTTAAAAAAGTGAACGAAGCCGTCAAAAGCAAAATCCCGCCCAACACGATGATCGCTTTCGAAAAAGCGCCCGCCGCAACGACGATGGAAGCCGGTAAGATCGCTTACTTGGTTCGCACCGACACCGACGTTTCGGGCGACATGCTCGAAGACGCGCGCATGGAGTTCGGCGAATACGGAGAGCCTAAAGTGGGCTTTCGTTTCGGTAGCGAAGGCCGCCGTAAATTCTCCGACGTCACGGCGAAGAACGTCGGTACCCAGCTCGCGATCGTGCTTGATGAAGTCATCTTCTCGGCTCCTAATATTCAGGAACGTATCGACGGCCAAGGGCAAATTTCGCTCGGCCGCCGTAATCACGAAGAAGCGTCCAAAGAAGGTTCTTTGATCGCGACCGCGCTGCGTGCCGGGGCATTGCCCGCGGCCCTTTCGCAAATGGAAGAACGCTCGGTGGGTCCGTCTTTGGGTAAGGATTCGATCGATAAAGGCAAGCGCGCCGGCATCATCGGCATCGCGGCCGTTGTCGTCTTCGTCAGCATCTACTATAAAGGCGCGGGCGTGATCGCCGCGATCACGTTGATCCTTAACGTTTTCGGTTTGATGGCGATCTTGGCGGCGCTCGGCGCGACGCTCACGCTACCCGGTATCGCCGGGATCACGTTGACGGTCGGTATGGCGGTCGACGCGAACGTTCTGATCTACGAGCGGATCCGCGAAGAACTTCGGCGTGGCGTCGCGATGCGCACCGCGATCTCCGATGGTTTTGCGCACGCATGGTCCGCCATTTTTGATGCGAACGTGACCCACGGTATTGCCGCTTCCGTTCTGATTTACTTCGGATCGGGCCCGGTCCGCGGTTTCGGAACGACGCTGATCGCCGGGATCGTGACGACGATGATCACTTCGATCTTCATCACCCGTTACTTGCTCGACGTCGCCGTGAATAACTCGAAAACCAAATCGATTTCGATCTAAGGGAATATTATGGCTAAGCAGCAGCAGCAAAATCAGGCTTTGAATAACGATAGCTGGGGCAAGTACGACTTCTTCACTATCGGTAAATACATCACGGCCGCGACGGTCGTTTTAACGATTCTGTCGTTTGTAATCATCGGCGTAAAAGGTTTTAACTACGGCGTTGATTTCGCCGGCGGTATCGAAGCGCAAGTGCAGTTTTCGCAAGACGTCGATTCGGGTAAAGTTCGTCAGTTTGTTGCCGACATTGGCTACCCGAACGCGAACGTGCAATCGATCGGCGGCAATGCAGAATATTTGATCCGCCTTGATATGCCCGCGGGTAAAGCCGATGCCGAAGTAAACAAGTACGTCAGCGAGACGGTCGACAAATTGAAGGCCGGCCTGGCCACTCACTTCGCGGACTTAAAACCTGATGTTCGCCGTGTGGATACGGTCGGTCCGCAGGTCGGCGCTGAGCTACGTCGTAACGGTGTTTTGGCCGGCTTCTACTGTTTATTGCTGATCTTGGTTTACGTCGGCTTGCGCTTCGATTATCGCTACGCGCCCGCCGCGGTTTTTTGTTTGATCCACGATGCTATTTTGACTTTGGCGATCTACTCCCTGTTCGGCTGGGAAGTGACGACGCAAACGATGGCGGCCATTTTGACCATCATCGGTTACTCGCTCAACGACACGATCGTCATCTTCGATCGTATCCGCGAAAATATTCCGCTCCACCGCAACAAGGATCTTTACTGGATCTCAAATCGCTCGATCAACGAAACCCTGTCCCGCACGATTCTGACCTACTTCACGACCTACCTTACGGTCTTGTCGATGGCCGTTTTTGCCGACGGCGTGATTCGTGAATTCGCGATAACCATGATGATCGGTATGTTCCTGGGTGCTTACTCGACGATCTACGTCGCGACGCCGCTCATGATCATGACGGACAAGTGGTACAGACATCGTAAGTCGCAAAGCTTACAAACAGCGTAATGATATTGCGGGCCGCAAGCATGCGGCCCTTTGTTACCAACCGGGGGGTATGGGATGACGGATTTGACGGGAATGATTCGGTGGAATGCGAACTTTGTGCGCGGGCTGGCCGAAAGCGTGCTTAACCGCGCAAAGGTGATCCGCTCAAGCCTGACCGCGGCCGCCTCGGCCACGCCGGTTGACGGAGTAGCCGCACCCGAAAAATCCGCCGCGCCTAAAAAGTCTGCCGCGAAAGCGAAGACCGCGGGCGCGAAAAAAGCGTTGAAGTCGGAAGCGGTCAAACGCGCCACTTCGAAACCCCGCGCGAAACGAACCGAAACCTAAGGACTCTACCGGGAATGGAAAAACAATCAGCGGTCGTGCTGTTGTCCTCCGGACTCGACTCTTCCTACAATCTTTACCGGGCCGCGCGCGACTTAACCGTGCGTTTAGCCCTTACGTTCAATTACGGCCAGCGGGCGGCCGCGCGCGAAGTGGTCTCGGCCGCGCGTTTGGCCAAAGCGTTGAACATTCCGCACCAAGTGATCGATCTCACGTGGTTTCGTGATTTCACAAAAACTTCTTTGGTGAACGGCTCGGCGATTCCGTCGGGTGGTGCGGTGGCGATCCATGATCATTCGCGCTCGCTCGAAACGGCGAAAGCAGTTTGGGTGCCTAACCGCAACGGTATTTTTTTAAACATCGCGGCCGGCTTCGCCGAGGGACTCGGCTGTTCGCTGGTTATTCCCGGCTTCAACGTTGAAGAAGCTTCGACCTTTCCCGACAACTCGCAAGATTTTTTAGACAGCTTAGACAATGCTTTTGCGTTTTCAACGGGCGGGCGGGTGAAGACGTTCTGCTTCTCAACCGCGATGAATAAGGTCGAAATGGTACGTGAAGCGATCGCTTTGCAAATGCCTTTCGCAAAATCGTGGCCTTGTTACCTCGACGGCGAAAAATGGTGCGGCGCTTGCGAATCCTGCCAACGTTTCAAACGCGCGCTTGAAGCGAACGGGTTGAATTTCACGGAGCTACAGAATGAAGTTTAAGTTTATCGAGCCGGCAAAGAAGTCCGGCAAATCGTCCGGCGAGATCTACGACGGCGCCCAACTCGTTTCTTTGAGAGCGTACCTGCAACATAAGATTTTAGGCGACTCGATCATCGCTTGGGTCGGCCCCTGTGACATCACGCTCGAACACATGGTCGACGGCGAAGACCTGAACGCCGGTGCGGAAATCCGCGGCGGCCGCATGGTTCACTTCATCATCGAGAAATTTGATTCTACGTTGCTCGCGGCGGTGGCGCTGCAAAGGCTGCTCGCCTCTACCGTACGCGATTATCTCGCCGAGCACTCGGGCAAGCGCGCTTTAGCCACCTCCCTTTACCGCAGCGGCGATGACGTCTACGCCCGGGTGTCGAAGGGCGAGCACCCCAAGCTAAGCATTTCGATCGCCACGCAAAGCCCGGTCAGCTCGTTGATCCATTTCGCGGTGAACGTGACCAACGAAGGCACGCCGGTCAAAACACTCTCGCTCGAAGATCTCGGCGTTGAGCCCAAAAAATTCGCGCTCGACGTCATGAAGGCCTTCGCGCAAGAGGTGGCCTCCATCCGCGAAGCCACGATGAAGGTGCGCTGGGTGAAGTAGCAGTTCCGGGTCCTGGCTCCCACTCGACGTACTGTCATCATGAAGTGATACAGTTCGTACAGGGTGGGAGTTGCGTCTTCGGGATGCACCGGCCAAGCTTTTCGGATGGGATTCTAAGGCACTGGACGTATCGTCTTGTTAAAGTGATACGATAGGGTGAGTGGGTGGCGAGCCGCTTCCTTCTACGATGGCCCAATTTGTTTAGCGCCTGATCTGAGCGTCCTTGGCAGTGGCGTTCCGCCGCCATCCCGGCGGCGGAAAATAAGAAATGAAATCGGATTTAATTTTTAGGTCGGATCGCCCGGAAGGCGATTCGAAGAGCCTTCTCACGGATGGACGCCTTTCGCGTGATCGCGATCGGCTATCGCCACTACAGATGGTACGTAGGATTAATCGACGCGATGTTTCTTTTCTGGAATTTAAACATAGCGTTGTATACGAAATCTGTTTAACAGCAGTGCCGCTCATCGAAGGCGGTTAACTTGGATATTGGACTCTCACGCTACTATGTCCAAAATCGGACATAGTAGCGTGAGGGTGCGGTCAGCAACGCGATGTTTCCTGTCTGGAAAGGAAACGTCGCGGCGCAAATAGGATTTATTTAGGCAGAGACGACTTCTTGGATTTCGGGGATGGCTTCGCGGAGGCGGGTTTCGATGCCTTCTTTCAGCGTGATCGCCGAGCTCGGGCAGCCCGAACAAGCGCCTTGCATGTGCAAATAAACGCGGCCTTCCTCGTAGCGGTCGAAAGCGATGTCGCCGCCGTCTTGGGCGACGGCCGGGCGGATTTCGTCGCGCAAAATTTGTTTGATGTGACGAATGACGGGGCTGTCGGTTTCGAGTTCCGCGTTTTGATCGGCGCTCGGCGCGGAATCATCATCGCTGGATTCTAATTCAAACAGCGCGATGCCGCCGGTATTGAAATGCTCTTTAATCAACTCCGACAAAGGATCGGCGATGATGTCCCAGTCGACCCAATCTTGTTTGGTGACGGTGACGAAGTGCGGGCCGATAAAAATGCCCGATGCCCACGGGAAGCCCAAAATCTTTTGCGCGAGCGGGCTGCGGACCGCCTCGGCCGGGGAAGAAATGTTTACCGACTCACGCGAGATCATCGCGGTTAAGATAAACTTCATGGATTGGGGGTTCGGCGTCGCTTCGTAAAAAACTGAGATATCGTTCATGCGGCTACCGATATCACACCCGGTTCATCGCCGCCAGTCCCAAGGAGCCCACGCCGAATAGCCCTGCGCACAGCCAAATCGTGAAGGGCGCCCCGGCGTAGTCGGCCAAATGACCCCAGGGAAAGCACATCAGCGGTCCGATCGCCGAAAAGCCCATCCCAATGACGGAACCCAGGCGGCCACGGTACTGCTCCTCGACGTCCAAATGCATACTGACCGTAAGCGAAGCAAAGGTCAGGTACAGGCCGAAGCCCGTGAGCGACATGCCCGCGACCGTCGAGGCGAGATTCGGCATCCAAGGCATGAGGACCAGCACGCAAAAAACCAAAGGTACCCCGAGCAACAAAGCCCGAATGGGCTGCTTCGGTTTGATCACCGCGAAGGTTAGCGCGCCCGCCATCGAACCCATCGCGGGGAAGGCGAACACGGCGCCGAATTCCTGCGCATCGAGGTGAAAACGCCCTTGCACGTAGGCCCGAAAAACCGCGGCCATCATCGGGAACACGCAAGCGATCGTCAGCATCAACTGCAAAATCCGGTAACGGAGCAGGGGATGGTTCGCGATGTACCTCAAGCCATCGCGCAGTGACTGCGTTTTGTTCGGTAAAGCCATCACCGCCGTGCGCGGCAAAACTTCGACCCTCGTCAAAACAAACGCGACCAAAAAATAAGTAACGGCGTCGAACAAAAACACGAGCGAGGGACCGTGCCACGCCATCAACCACGCCGCGATGAACGGGCCCAAAGTGCGAGACGCGTGGAAGTTCGTCGAGTTGAGCGCGATCGCTTGCTGAAAATCTTCGCGCGGGACCATCCGCACCGTCAGCGCTTGAAACGCCGGCGAATCGTAAGAAATGATCACGCCCTCGATCAGACCGAACACGAGCAGGTGCCACACCTCGATGTGCCCGTACTCGGTTAGGGCGGTAAGGATCAGCGCCGAAATGCCGAGCAAGGATTTCGTGCGGATGATTAGCTTGCGCACGTCGGTGCGGTCGACGAGGACTCCGCCTTGCAGAATTAAAAATAAACACGGCACCGCGATCGCGAGATTAATATTTCCGAGCGCGCCGCTCGAACCCGTGGCCGAGAGAATAATCCACGAGCGCGCGAGATCGTGCGACCACGAGCCCACGAGCGAAAGCGTTTGCGCGATAAAGAAATTTCGAAAGTGGCGATGCCGGAACGGGGCCAGGCGCGCGCGAAGTAAGTCCGTCATTTCCCGGCATTATAAGCCTTGATTTCCCCTCTGCGAGTGAATACTTTTGGGAGCTAAAATTTTTGTGACAATATTCAGTGAATTATTCAGGAGAACCACAGCATGACGCCAAGAGTTAGAGAGATCCTCACATGGTACGGAGCCGACAACATCGGTGTCCTCACGAACCTCGCCCGCCTTATGAATCATGGCCGCCTCGCGGGTTCCGGTAAATTGGTGATCTTGCCCGTGGATCAAGGTTTCGAACACGGTCCCGCGCGCACCTTCGGCATGAACCCCGACGCGTACGACCCCTCATATCATTTTAATTTAGCTATCGAATCGGGTTGCAGCGCTTACGCGGCTCCGCTCGGCGCTTTGGAAGTTTGCGCGCGTGATTACGCCGGCGAAATTCCGATGATCTTAAAAATCAATAATTCGGATTCGCTGTACTCGCCCAAGGGCGATCCGATCTCGGCGCTTACGTCCTGCGTGGACGATGCTTTGCGCTTAGGTTGCGTCGGCATCGGCTTCACGATTTACCCAGGCTCGACCCAGCGCAAACAACAGTACGAAGAAATCCAAAAAGCCGCCGCCGAAGCGAAAAAAGCCGGTTTGGTCGTCATCGTCTGGGCTTACGCCCGCGGCGAACAAATCTCGAAAGAGGGCGAGACCGCCATCGACGTCATCGCTTACTCGGCGCAGATCGCCTGCCAACTCGGCGCGCACATCGTAAAAGTAAAACCGCCCACCGCGCACATCGAGCAAGCGGCCGCCGCCAAAGTTTATAAAGAACAAGGCATCAAAGTCGAAAAGATGAGCGACCGTATCCGTCACGTCGTTGAAAGCTGCTTCGCCGGCAAACGCATCGTGATCTTCAGCGGTGGTGAAACCAAGACCACCGACGATCTGCTCAAAGAAGTGCGCGAGATGTCGTTAGGCGGCGCTTTCGGTTCGATCATGGGCCGCAACGCTTTCCAACGTCAGAAAAAAGAATCGCTCAAACTGCTCACCGACGTCATGGACATCTTCAAAGGTAATAATCAGTAATATGGATATCAAAACGGACAAGCCCACGCCCACCGCCGCGCCCGAACGTGAAAACCCGCTCCGTGCGGAGAAGCGTAAGAAACTGCACGCGCTCAAAGAGCTGGGCTTGAATCCGTTTCCGCATAACTTTAAGCCCACGCACAAGGCCGGGCCGGTTCTCGCCGCGCACCAGGCGTTCGAGGCGGGCCAGCAAGGCACCGAAGACGTCGTGATGGCCGGCCGCTTGATGACCAAGCGGGACATGGGCAAAGCGGCGTTCTTCAACTTCCAAGACCAAACGGGCGCTTTGCAAGGCTACGTTCGGCTGGAAGAATTGTCCGAGCAAGACCGCAACTTCTTTAACCACGTCGATATCGGCGATTTCGTCGGGATCACGGGCCACATCTTTAAAACTAAAAAAGGTGAAGTCTCAATCCATTCGAAAAAGTTCGAGATCATTTGCAAAACGATTGAGCCGTTGCCCGAAAAATTTCACGGCGTCGCCGACGTCGAGATCAAGTATCGGCACCGGCACATGGATTTGATCAGCGACATCGATTCGCGCAAAGTGTTCGAGACCCGCTCAAAGATCATTCGCGAAGTGCGCCGCTTCTTGGACGACCGCGGTTTCATGGAAGTCGAAACGCCCACGCTGCAACCGATCTACGGGGGCGCGGCGGCTTATCCGTTTTCGACCCATCACCGCGCGCTCGACATGAAGTTGTTCCTGAAAATCTCGCCCGAACTTTATTTGAAACGCCTGATCGTCGGCGGCTTCGAAAAAGTTTACGAGATCGGTAAGAACTTCCGTAACGAAGGTATCGATCGCTCACATAATCCTGAGTTCACGATGCTCGAGTACTACGAGACTTACACCGACTACATCGACCAGATGAAGCAGTTCGAAGAGTTGGTCGCGCACGTGGTGAAGGCCGTTCACGGCACCACCAAAATCACGTACCAAGAAAAAGAGTTAGACTTCACGACCCCGTGGCGTCGCCTCAGCGTTCGCGACGGCATTAAAGAGTTCGGCAAGTTCGATCCCGAAGGCATGAGCGAAGACGAGCTGTTCAAAAAATGCCGCGAGCTCGGCTCCGATATGAAGGCGCCCGGCACCCGCGGTGAAATGTGGATGGAAGCCTTCGACCTTTGCGTCGAAAAGAACTTATGGCACCCCACGATCATCATGGATTTCCCGGTCGAGATTTCGCCGCTCACCAAATCGCACCGCTCGGTCAAAGGTTTGGTCGAACGCTTCGAGCCCGTTTGCGCGGGCATGGAGATCGGTAACTCATACTCCGAGCTCAACGATCCCGAAGAGCAACTTGCGCGTTTAGAAGAACAAGAGGAATCGCGCAAGATCGACGAGGAAGCCCAGCCCATGGACGAAGATTTCGTCTACGCCATCGAAACGGGCATGCCGCCGACGGGTGGGGTAGGCATCGGCATCGACCGCCTGGTCATGTTGCTGACCAATCAAACATCGATTCGCGATATCATTTTCTTCCCGACCATGCGTCACAAATAAGGTAGGTTTACGGTGCGAATCACGAACGTTCTTAATATTCGTCTCGCGCCGTTCTTGAATTCGGTCATCGCGATCTTGGTCGCGGTTCACATGTTAAGCGGATGCACGACCCAGCCCACTAAGGTGACCGAATCGGAAAAGCGTGATTTCGAAGCCATCATCGATAAATCGGCCCGGCCCATTGAGCTTACCGACCAAACCGTAATTTTGGATGCGCGCTCGAGTTTCGATTACGGTTTAAACCGCGTACGTAATTCTATCCATTTTCCCTGGGACAACTTGGCCGAGACCACCGCGAGCGGTGAGGTCATGCGCGATCCGCACCGCGCGGCCATGCGCTTGTCCCTGAACGGCATCGAACCACACACCCCGGTCGTGATCGTCGGTTACGGCGGCAGCGGCGAAGGTGGTGAGGGACGGTTAGCGTGGACGCTGCTTTACCTCGGTGTGCAAGACGTGCAGGTCGCGACCGTTGAAACCTTCCGCAAAAACTATTCGGCCAACGCTTCGCCGCCGGCGAAAAACGTTCCCGTTTGGCCGGTCAAAGCGCGCGCCGATTTGCAAGTTTCGAGAGATGAGTTCGTGAAGCTGACCAAAGACCCCAAGGGCCGCATGGAAAGCCGCACTTGGATCATCGACGTCCGTAGCGATAAAGAATATTTCAATAAAAGCGGTTCGAAGAACGCACCCGACATTAACGCGATTCACGTGCCCTGGAACGAGTTCTACAATGACAAAGGTCGCCCCAGCCAAACGCTCAAGGCGAAATTGCAAGCGGTCAACGTCTTGCCGGGCGACCGCGTGATTTTGGTTTCGAACAAAGGTGTGCGTTCGGGCGCAGCGGCTTACGCGCTCTTGGCTTTGGGCTTCAACCGCGTGCAAAATTTCACCGCGGGCTGGAACTCTCTTTTAACCGATCGCTCTTAAAACCTACCGGCGACGTCGCACATGTCTGTAGCGGCGGCCCGTACCGTCGCGGGTGGTCCACGAGTAAGTGGTGCGCGTGTACGTAACCCGCGGTCGGCTTTCGGCGCGGGCTTCCCGTCGTCGCTCCCGGCGCTCCCTGAGCAGCGCCCGTCGTGATTCCCGTTTAGAAACTTTCGGTGGCTCGTCTTCTTCCACGACGGGCCGGATCTTTGCTCGCGCCGGGATGACCGCGGCGGCGGCGGCGGCTGTGGCGGCGGTGGCGACCGGCCGTGCGTTCTGCTCGCTCTTGCAAGCCGCTTGAAAGTCGACGGTGTCCGCCGTGAGCGAGGGTGTCCCGACGAACAGCAAAAACTGCGCGGGCTCCTTAAAAATTTCCGGCGGATCGGATTGCGCGCCCGGCATGACCGCGATGATTTTAGTTTTGTTGAAAAGATCCGGGCGGCTCATCTTCAAATAAAATACCGGCCCCGCCGCGAGCAGAAAAATCCGGTTCCAATCTATATTCAAGGCCTGCAAGTGGCGCGTGTTCATCCACCAATAAAACTGAAGGACGGCGACTTCTCTCTCGCGTGCCGTGAGACCCTCCGCGCTTGCACTAACGCCTAGAAAGGCGGGTGGATGTTGGCTCTCCATAACTTTGAGGAGAAAACCGTAGGATTGCTCGGCCTCGGTCCATGCCTCGTGGCTATCGCGCCCGAAGGCTTCGGCTTCCGCCTTTAGGTCTTCCGGGGAAACACGGGCCGTTAGCAGCTGCGAAGCCTTTGCCCGAATATTGGCGTGATCTTCGCCGATAAGTAAAATCTGTTTACCGTATCCGTTTTCGATCCGAAAACCCCGTTTGGTGAGGTCGGGGATCCGGTGTATGTCGCAAATCTCCGCAACGGCGGTCTTCACCGCGAAAAGGCTGAAGAGCAAAACCAATTTTATGAACATTTAATCTCCTTCGCGCGCGCGCAGTATCGCCGGCGTCGGTATTATGCCGGAAGACTTGCGCGTCAAAGATTATTTGCTTCACGATAAACAAACTAGAAATGTGTGCTTAATACAGGTGGGGCTGCGCACGTAAATCTTAGAATTTAAAGCTCTTTGAACTTACGAATCGCTTCGAATAACCGGGGCGGGCAGCCGGCAAAAAGTTCGGGGTTGAGCGCCCAATGGTCGAGACCGGATCTCTTGATTATTTTGCCCTTTGCTCGTTTACCAAATGCGGCGCCTAAGCGCGTGCGCAAGATCCTTACGTCGTCCATGGAAAGTTCAGAGGTCCCACTGTCGATTGCGAGATGGATGTTTAGAAAAGCTAAGCTCTTCGGCCGACAGTCGTTTTCCTTTAAGAGTTGAACGAAGCTGAGTAAACTACCCGAGAGGTGAACATATTCCGCCCCGAAATAAAGATAGTTTTTCTCAGGGTGAAACCAAAAGCGGTCGGCCTGAATGTTCTCCGGTGCCGGCGTGTCGATCCAGATGAAACCTTTGTTGGTTAAAGGTACGATTCGCGATGCGAGATCTTTTCCGAAATTCTTTTTCAGCTTCTTAGCGATGCGGTTCACGACGGTATTGAGATAATTAAGGCTGAAATCCCGGTCCTTCTTTTTGAAAACACTTTCTTGGATGCGCTCGAATTCGGTGCGGGAAAAAGGTTTGTCGCCAAAAACGATATTTTCGAAGACTTCGTACTCAAGCTCGCTGAGCTGGACGATCGTTTTGCCCTGACGCAAGAAGCGGGTACTGGGGTTTAGTTCAATGCCTTCGCTCGTAAGGGTGTAGTCGTGCAGCCCGCCGATCCCCCGGACCTCAAGGTCGGCCTTGCAAGAGCCCGCGTAGGCCTGCGGCCAAAATACAGCGAGTAAGATAAAAATTATCGGAGATAAGCGTTTTATGACGGGCCCTTTGTAAAGGGCCGACAAAATTGCAAGGACCACGCCCGGATGGGTCAGCGGATTGTTAGGATTAGTACAGCTGCTTCCAAACGTTGGTCTCGGTGAACAAGTTGATAACGGTGCCCTTATGGTTTTACGCCTCGTACCGTCAGCGTATCTAAAACCTTCGGTCCGGCCATTAATGTGAAGGTATATGTGTCTTCTTGGATCCAGTTAGCAAGGGAGGTTCCGGTCATGCCGCTGTTAGAAAATAATTTACCGTATCCACCGGCTGGTTTCTTCCCCTGATATACGTATACGGTTAGAGTCTCGTTCCCTAATCCAGGTGCCGACCAATACATCCGCAATGAGCAAACCTTTGATTTTTTGTCTAGGACACATGAACCGGATTGTTTTTCACTTACGATTTTGCCTGAGAGTTGTACGCCGAAAACCGAAGTGGAGGCAATGGCTGTCGAGTTACCTGAGAATTCCGAACTTGGCCAAAGGTTGAAATCAAATGACCCAGGGGTAATCCAAGGCGCCTCTTGCGACCCGTTAAGACCCTTTGCAAACAATTTTGGTACAGTAGCTTTAGCAGAACTCACCGTCACGTAAGGCTCTTCCGGAAGTCGCGTATTCCAAACGACGTTCGTGGAGCAAGTTTTGTTAGAATTTATGGTACAAATCGCCGGCGATACCTTTATCGTCGGTTTGCTTGAAGCGACCGCTCCTAGATAGTTAGTGTAATCTTCCGGAAAATCTAAATCGAAATGGGTTGTGTTGTTAGCAAACAGCGGCCATTGCATGATCGCGCGGATATTTAAACCCAGCTCGCTTTTCGATCTTAAAAACTGCGAGTAAGAGTTGAGATCGTTATAGTTGGCCTCCTGAATCAAAACGCTTTTTTGTAGTTCGCCCGTCTTTTTCAAATCGGCGGCTATCCACTCCAGTTGCTGGAAAACGCTGAGTGCAACGCGATCGTAAACATCGACGGCGTAAGATTTCGGCATGATACCGGTTTTGGATAGATTGAAAATGTAAATGGCTAAACGGTTTGGACTCGGGATAATGGAAAAGCCGTATGAGTTGTTGTTACCAAAGATATGGTTATAGTCCGTCCATAAACGACGGACATAGTTTTCCGTCTGACCTTCGGTGATTCCCGCGAGTTCTACTCCGAGATCGTAAACGACAGTCAAGTTCCGGCTCTTAGTTATCGTGTTTGTTGCCTTGACGGTGCTGGCAATAAAATTCCAGTTCTCTTGATATTTCGCTTCATCCCAATCTTTCCATGCATTCGAACTGGCGGTGCTCTGCGCGGCGAAGCGCACTTGTACCTCGTCGAATTTTAGGTCGGCGATCCAATTTAATATCGTGATTAGGTTTTCTGTATGCTGGGGTGATAACTTGCCGCCGTCTGAAGCAACTACGTGTGCGTAAACGTCGTGATAAACTTTTGAAGAAACTTTCTTTAATGGAGCGTACCAGATCACCAGCGCAATTTTGCGTTGGCCATTTTTTCTCATTACGGCCAGCTCGGCTTTCACCCGTTCGGGCTCGAAATGCATGGTTCCGATGAGAGGTCTGAGCGCGAGTGGTTGAGTCCATAATTTTGCGTCCGCAGGATAGCTTGTAATGCTATAGGTGGGGAAATTCGATCCGCCGACCTCAAGTATCTCAGTGCCGTCGGCTTTTGCCGTCAAGCCAGACCCGAGCGTAAGAATCACTAAAAACATCAGATTTTGCAGCCGGACTTTGGTCATATGGACTGTTCGGAAAATTGCCAAAAATGCTTAAATCTTTTAGCGAGTTGGTGTCGGAAGTACCAATTTGAGAAACAGCCGGCAGACGTTAGGATTAGTACAGCTGTTTCCAAACGTTGTTCACGGTGTAGACCCACTCGTGAATATCATCGGTATTGAAGTATCCAACGGTACCTGAGGTGTTATCAATCGTTGCCCCGCCCGCGCAGGCGATACCTTCGACCAATTCAAAATCGTTCGAATTCGAGTTCGCGACGATCAATCGTTGCCCAGCGGTTCCGGGACCTAAGCAAAGCGTGCGGTTGGCGCCCGTACCGTTATCCGATGTTACGCTTAAATACGATACGCCCGTTGTTGCAAAAAGTTGATTGTCCACGATGATGTTCACGCTTTTCGGCAGGATTGAAACGCTTCCGTTGACCGTCAACGTTGCCGTGGGGGTTGTCGTGCTGACTCCGATGCCGACGTTGCCCGCAAAATGCGACGGAGCCGTTGAATCAGAGGCGAAAACGGACCACTTATTGGTCGCTTGAATGTCACCGACGAATATTCCGTACCCGCTCCCGATCGTACCTGAGGATTGAGAAATCAAAACTTCTAAACCTTTGGCAAAATTGATCGTCGATGATGCATTACTGCTAACCACTTCCAATTTACCCGCGGTTGCTATATTCATGGGTCGCCCCGAAAAGTTACTTACTTGGCTAGCAACGCCAGTTGAAGTATTCACCGTGCCGGAGCCGGCGTAAATATGAACACTATTATCTAAGCCGACTAACGCCGTAGAACCCAGGTTCGATGAACTGCTCGTAAGCCGGTTGAAGGCTGCGTAGTACGCATTCGCCGACGTGGCGCTCGTGGGCGCGGCTTCTACTTCGGTTTTGGAACCTTGGTAAAAACCGGCGGCCGTCTGGGTGAGCGTTCCGTCCACGACAAATTTTGCGTCAGGACTCGTTGTCCCGATGCCGACGTTACCCGCGAAGTAAGAGGGTGCGGTCGAATCGCTGGCGTAGAGTGAGAACTTATTCGTCGCTTTGACCGTACCGATGTGGACGCCGTAACCGTTCGTGATCGTGCCGGCTGTGCGGTCCACCGTAAAACTTCCGGCTTTCGCGATGCCGATGAGGCCGCCGGCAACTCCGTTGTCGATGTAACCTTGCGCACCGATGGCTTCGGTGATCGTTCCGGTCGAGGAATTCGTCGCCGAACCTTGAAAGCCCGTCGCTAGACCAAGAGTGTTATTAGCGGCATTGTCGGCCTGGAATTTACCGCCCATGACTTTCGCGCCGCTACCCGAGCTTGATGAGCCGTAGTAAGCGTAAGTCTGAATTCCGCGCGCTTCGGCCGTCGACGCCGATCCGTTATTTAAACCAAGCTCGATATTCTGCGCGCGGTAAGTGCCCGAAGTCGCCGTTTTAGATTCAACAACCTGAATTAAATTATTCGCCACAGTCGAGTTCGTACCGATCGCTAAATTGCCCGCGGCATCGATGCGCATAACTTCGTTGCCGGCCGTCGCGATGCCGAGGATATCCGTACCCGCGCGGTAGAAACCGGTTCCGGTTGAGTTCGTAAAATTAATTGAAGGCGTAGTGGCCGAACCATCCGCCGCGGGCAATCCGCCGCCGCCGACCGTTACCCAAGCCGCGCCGTTGTGGTATTTCAAGGAGTTTGCGGCGCTGCTGTCGATGAAAAGATCACCGGCCGTAGGAGAAGCGGGATTCGCTACGGGCGTTAATTTTATAGCGCCGGCAACCTGTAACAAACGGCTCGGCGCACTAGTTCCGATACCTACATTGCCGCTACTGCCGATAACCGTCATTTGGGGAACAAAGTTTCCGTTGCCGTCCGTGGAACGTGTTCCAATCTGCGTTCCTCCGGAAAGTGCGGACGAATAGATCTCCATGGTCGAATTGTGAATACCTAATCCCCAACGTGTTTCGCCAGTCTCGAAAATATTAATAACGTCGTTTCGGGCAATGCCGGCAGGGCTTCCGGTCGGGTAATGACCACCCCGAGCTGGTCCAATCGAGTCTCCGAAACTCAATTGGGAGTTCGGCGCCGTCGTGCCGATACCCACATTTCCGTTACCCGATGGCTTTAAAATAACGTTTTTCGCGAGGCCGCTGCCGACACCCGATGTTATGTACAGGTCACCTAGATTAGTGATCGCTCCACCGGAGATATTTGAATCATAGGCAATCTGATAATTTCCAACGGTTGCCGATACGGCCGAAAGATCACCATATTGGTTAACCCTGACGGCGTTTCCGTTGTTGGCTCGGACATTTAAAGCATCTTGCGCACTCGTCGAGTAGACATGTAAATTCGCGGTGGGCGACGTAGTGCCGATGCCAACGTTACCCGAAGCATCGATACGCATTCTCTCGGCGCTTGCGGTTGAAAAGCCCAAAATATCCGTGCCGGCGCGATACAATCCCGTACCGGTGGAATTGGTAAAATTGATCGATGGAGCTGCCGCCGTACCGTTTGAGGCGGGTAGGCCCGCTCCACCCGTGAGGGTAACCCAGGCTGAGCCGTTGTGATATTTCAAAGAGTTCGCGGCGGTTGAATCAATCGCGATGTCACCCGCCGCGGGCGTACCGGGCAGGGCCGACGGCGCAACGTTTATCGATCCATTGACGCTCAACAATCGGTTCGGTGATGTCGTGCCGATACCGACATTGCCGGAGTCTTTGAGGGTCATCAGCGTCGCGGATAGATCGCCCTTCGGGAATTGGACGTCGCGGCCGGTAGCCGGGTAAAGCTGCAAGTCATTGGAATTTGTCGTGGCGATAACCGCTTGCCCGGTGGCTACGCCGCCGGTTTTTCCGCGCAGGACGATCGACGCTGTGGCGCTGGTCGCGCTTACCGAGGGACCGATTTGCATGAATGAGTTGCCCGCGTCGCTAGTGATATGCAAAGGCGCGATCGGGTTGGTGGTTCCGATACCGACATTCCCGGCCGGGTTAATCCTCATCCGTTCGGTCGAAGCCGTCGACAGGATCATGGTATCAATGGCGGGAAATCCTAAACCGGTATTCGTTCCACCGGGGCCGGCGATTACGACGCTCGAATTGTAACTGACGCCGGCGCGCATGACGCCACCGCTTACCGTGCCGAAAACCTCGAGCGCGTAATTAGGATTCGTCGTACCCAAGCCCACGTTACCGTTCGCGAGTACGCGTATTTTCTCGGCACCGTTCGTGCTGATCGCAACGTTATCCGCGGCGGGGGAGAAAATCCCGGTATTCGTATCGCCGCTGAAGGTAATTCCGGGCGCTACGGCGGTGCCGGCAGTTTTTGACTGGAACTGCCCGGTCATTGCCACGGACCCGTCGGCCAAGAAATCACCGATACCGCTGCCAACCAAAACCCACGACGAACCGTTGTGATATTTTAAAGAGTTGGCGGCGCTCGAATCGACATAGATATCGCCGGCGGTCGGGGAGGCAGGGGTAGCCGTGGGACTTAACTTCATCGCTCCCGCTACTTGGAACATTCGGGTCGGCGAAGTCACGCCGATACCGATATTTCCGGAAGAGATCGTCGTACCGGTGCCGTTCAAATTTGTTCCGAAAATCATGTTGCCGATATTCAACTGATTATTCCCGGCGGGTGCGGGAGCGTTCACGCTGCTACCAATAACGATGTTGCGTGTTCCACTCGTCAGATTGCGCGCGGCGTACGAACCTAAAACTGTGTTCTCAGATCCGCTCGTTAATGCATCGGCCGCCGAGGAACCCATGATCACGTTGTACTGATACGTGGTCGTGCCCGCGGTGCCCGAACCTGCGTTCTTTCCGATCACAACGTTTTCATTACCGGTGGTGTTGTAGAAACCGGCATAAGTTCCCAAGAAAGTATTTTCGTGACCGGTCGTATTCCGGTTACCGGCTTGGTAGCCTACCGCCACGTTATCGTACGAGTTCGTTGAGAAGGCTAAAGCACTATCCCCAACCGCAACGTTTTGACCGCCGGTGCTGACCACATTCAGCGAAGCATAACCGACGGCCGTATTGCTCAAACCACCGTTGACTGAGACAAGTGAATTGACACCGACACCGACGTTTCTTCCGGCGGCGGGGGCGCTTGCGCCCGCGCTTAAACCCAAGAAAAGATTCGAACTATCCGATTTCGCATCGGAAAGCGAATCGATATCCGTCACGCCGACGCCCGCACTTACCGTTTGCCAAGCCGAACCGTTATGAAATTTAAGCGTGTTGCCGGCCGCGCTGTCGAAAGCGATATCGCCGGCGACGGGAGCCCCGGGAAGAGTTGAAGGCGCGACGTTGATCGCACCGTTCACGCTGAGCAGTCGTGAAGGTGATGTCGTTCCGATACCGACACGTCCGCCCGCGTAGGGGAGCATCAAAATATTCTTAGGTACGAGATCCGCCTTCGCCCAGCCTGACGTCAAATAGGTGTGATCGTAGTTTGTGAAGGCCTCTGCGCCGATGTGATTATCAAAGGATACGATCGAGTTGCCGACCAATAGCGCTCCGTATTCGCTAACGGTGACGTTCGTTCCGGCCGTTGTGATCTGAAACGCATCGCCCGTTAAGCCTGTCTGGTTGATACTTAAATGCGCGCTGGGATTCGTCACGCCGAGGCCGACGTTGCCGTTGGCCGCAACCCGCATTTTTTCACTCACCGCCGAGGCCGTGCGGGTCGAAAATGCCATGTACGAATCGTTGCCCGAGGTGTTCGAAGTTCCAACACCGATGAAACCCATGTCGACGTTTGAGCCCGCACGGAAATTTAAGCCCGCGCCTTTGTTTGCGAGTAATGAAGTGTTCGGATTGATAACGGTGAGTGCACCCATGATTACGGAACCGCTGCTCGCGGCCTGAATCGCGCCGTTGACGTCGAGGGTAATTCCCGCGATCGGTGACGTCGTTCCAATGCCGACGGCCGTTCCGTTGTCGAACAATAACGAATTACCGAGCGAATTCGAACCGGTAAATTTAGAAACGTAATTGGTCGTGCCCGTGGCCGATGCGTTGCCGCCGCTGATGGCGACCCATGTCGAACCGTTATGGTATTTCAAAGAATTCGCGGCGGCGGAATCGATCGCGATATCACCCGCACCGGGCGTGCCGGGAAGAGTTGCGGGTTGTATGCGAATCGGTCCCGCAACTTCCAGCAAACGATTCGCCGAAGTTGTTCCGAGACCGACGAAGCCCGAGCCGTTCACGTTGATGCGGCGTTGTCCCGAGCCGTCCGCGATAATGATATTATTATTTAGGCCGGCCGGTAGGGCACCGATGTTCGATCCGATGATCGTGTTGTACTGCCCGGTGGTGATCCCCAAGCCGGCGTGGTAGCCGATCGCGATGTTGTAACCCAAGCCCGCGCCCGGATTCGAATCGACCAAAGCGTTATACCCGACGGCAACGCTGCCCGAGCCACCTTGATTTTGGTAAAGCGCGCCCGTACCGAGCGCGGAGTTATACGAGCCCGTGGTCGTCGCGGCCAACGCTCCGCTACCGACAGAAGAGTTGTACGCACCGGTCGAGGTGAACGCGAGCGCGCCCTGACCTACGGCCGTATTGTCCGTTCCGCTCGTGAGGTTGAACAAAGATAAATTACCGATGGCGACGTTGGAAAGAGTTCCGCCTGGGCCGCTGGGGATAATCCGCGTCGCAAAGATCTCACCGTTCACATCTAGTTTTCCGGCGGCCGAAGTTTTACCGATCCCGATATTGCCGCTCGCGAGCACACGCAACTGCTCGGTTCCGTTCGTTGAGATCGCGACGTTGTCGGCGCCCGGTGAGTAGACGCCGGTGTTCGTATCGCCGGCGAAGCTGATGCCGGGGGCCGAAGCCGAGCCGAGCGTAGACCGGAACTGACCCGTCATCGCAACCGAGCCGTTCGCTAAAAAATCACCGGTGCCGCCGACCGCGAGCGAAACCCAGTTCGAACCGTTGTGGTATTTTAAAGAATTCGCGGCCGAAGAATCGATCGCGATGTCACCCGCCAACGGTGAACCCGGCAGAGTTGAGGGCGCAACGTTGACTGCGCCGTTGACGCTGAGAAGGCGGGCGGGCGCAGTCGTTCCGATACCGACATTGCCGCCGGACTTTATCACCGCGCGGGTAGCGATTCCACCGGCGTCGGCGGTTGAAAAGTGAAGGTCTCCGTAGTTGTTCGTGCGGTCAACGATTTGCGCTTGTACGGCGGCCAGCGGAGGGCTCGCGGGATTTCTTTTGAAACCAAGGCCCGCCCAGTTGTTACTTCCGCCACTCGCCGAGTTGGCAACTGAGATTGTGTAGCTTGAACCATTCGTCTGATTCACGACCGAGTTTTGCTTGTCGACTTCCAAGCCGGCCGATACCGCGGCGTTACCCACGACGTCTAATGTCGAGGTGGGGGTGGTGATGCCGATACCGACATTTCCGGAAGCGTCTATTCTCAAACGTTCAGAGCTCGCCGTTGCGAACGCGAGCGTGTTGTTACTTGGCGTATACATCCCGCCGCCGTTGGCCGCGAAGGTCGGGCTTCCCGCCGTTCCGTAGCTTGCCGAATAATAATTAAACGCACGCATATTCCCGCCGACGTCCAACGGATAAATAGGCGCTGAGGTGCCGATACCGACATTGCCGTTGGCGAGTACGCGTAATTTCTCGGTTCCCGAAGTTGCGATTGCGAAGTTATCGGTCGCGGGCGCGAAGATTCCGTTATCGGTATCACCGGCAAAAGCCATCCCCGGCGCACTCGCCGAACCCGCGATTGAACGGAATTGACCGGTCATCGCGACTGAACCATTCGCCATAAAATCACCGGAGCCGCTGCCGATCGAGATCCAGTTCGAACCGTTGTGATACTTTAAAGAATTTGCCGCCGAAGAATCAACAAAGATGTCGCCCGCCGCCGGGCTACCCGGGCTAGTCGTAGGATTGATTCTCATCGGACCGGCAACGTGCAAGAGTCGCGAGGGGAGTGTCGTCCCAATACCGAGGTTTCCGGTTGAGTCTACTCGCACACGCTCGGTGTCTTGGGTATGCAAAGTGATCGGATTTGTGCCCGTCGTAGCGATATAAAATCGATCCGCTTTACTTGTATTAGCAAGGGTATTGCCCCAACCAATGTTAGCGGTGTTCGCTCCTAAGTTATTTACGAAGGCCATGGCGGAGTAACCGTCATTGCGCGTGTTTTGTAAGGTAACCAAGCTACCCGTGCTATTGGCGACAACGTCGAGGGCGCGCGCCGGTGCGCTGGTGCCGATACCGACATTGCCGTTGGCGAGTACGCGTAACTTCTCCGAACCCGAAGTCGTAATGGCGACGTTATCCGCGATAGGAGCGAAGACGCCGTTGTCGGTGTCCCCGGCGAAGCTCATGCCCGGTGCGGAAGCCGAACCCGCGATCGAACGGAACTGACCCGTCATCGCGACGGAACCGTTCGCTAGGAAATCACCCGTTCCGCCGACGGCGAGCGAAACCCAGTTCGAACCGTTGTGGTATTTTAAAGAATTCGATGCCGCCGAATCAATCGCGATGTCTCCCGCGAGCGGCGAGCCGGGGAGAATCGTGGGTTGAATTCGCACCGGGCCTACCGTCTCAAGATAACGGGTAGGCGAAGTCGTTCCGATACCGACAAATCCGGAATCATCGACGGTCACGCGCGGGGTGGGAGTAAAGTTCGTGCCGGTAGCCAAACCAGAATTGGTCGAGAGTACGATTTTCCCCGCGTTCATCGCAACCATCGAGCTGGCGGTATTCGTGTTTGTTCTCCAAAGGCCATTCAAAAATGAAGCGCCGCCACTGATAACGCTTTCCGAGGTCGTGCTCGAGGAAAGTTGGCCCGCGGCTCCATAGCCTATCTGAGTGTAATTGGAAGCATTGGAAGCGGTGACCTGCCCATCGATGTAGAGTTTAACGTTGGGATTCGAGTTGCCGATCCCGACGTTACCGTTCGCGAGGATGGTCATTTTGTTCGTGTTGTTTGTTTTGAAATTCAAAGCGTAGTTGTCGGTGGTCCCGATACTGATCGCGGCGCCGCGCCCGTTGCCGCCGTCGACGATGACGTTGTTCCCTAGAAAAGCGGTTGAAGGATTCGCGCAAGCCCAGCCCGAGGCGGTCCATTGCAAACTTTCGTTCAGATTACACACGAAGGGCACAAGCGTGGCGCCGGTCGTCGCATCGGTCGCGACTAAACGGTTCGCACCCGGAGTCGCAAACATTTTCGGCGTCGTGATGACCCCGTTCGTGATCGTGGCGGCTACCGCACCGGTACCGGATGCGCTGACGTCACCGGTTAAGGATGTAATGCCGACGTTATCGACCACGGCCGAAGGTTCCCATTGCATGAGCGTGCCGTTCCAGCGCAAGACTTCGTTCGCGTTGGGGGCGGTCGAAGCGACCGTGCGGCCTTGCAAACCCTTTACGTAAGCGGCGGAGTAGGCACCGGAAAGATCTCCACCGAAGTTCGGGAGCACGCCGGCGAGCAGTTTTCCGCCCGCATCGAGTTCGGGAACGTTCGTCGCCGCGACGCCTACGTCGCGCATCGAAGCCGTACCTAAACCGAGGTCTGCGCCGTTCAAAACAACGACGCCTGATTTTCCGTTCACGGATAAAACCGCGGAGAGGGAAGCGACGGTCGAACACTGCCAGCCGGTACCGGTGACGAATTTTAAAATCTCATTGTTCGCACAGGTCGCGTACTTCAACGTCGCACCGGAAACGTTATCGGTGATGACGAGTTGATTCGGCGCCAACCCCGTCGTCGATATCTTAGCGGAAGTTACGGCATTGTCGGCAAGCTTGCTCGTACCGATCGCGAGGTTGGCGACGACGGGATTCGGGTAAGTGCCGGAAAGGTCTCCGCCCGCCGTGCCCGCGATCGTCGGTACGGAAGCCACCCATTTCGCGGCCGTTTGATCCCAGGTCAGAACTTTACCGCCGCCGAATCCTGCCGCGACGTCGACCAAGTCGATCGTCTGACCGGCGAGGCGAGTGTCCGAGTAAACTTTGGTCGTCGCGTCTTGTGCGCTGGTCGGATCGGCAATGTTGGTTAATCGTTGGCTGCCGAAGCCGATCGCGGCCGAAGGATTCAACAACTGTTGCAAACGGGCATAATTCGTTGAAGAGAAAACGTTCTCGACGTTGCCTTGGTTCAAATCGTAGGTCACGTCGTCACGCATCTGAACGAAGTCGGTGGGACGGCGGCCTTGCAAGGTATCCGCGATCAAAGCGTAAGCGCTCGATGCGATCGGCACGTCGGGCGACATCGCGACAAATCCGCCGCCGAGATCGTAGTAAATACGAACGGTACGTTCTTCACCCGAAGCGAGATTTGCTCCGGCCGGACACCCGGGCCAACCACCCGCGATGACGCCGGTATTCTCAAAAATTTTTGACGAGAAAACGGCGTTGGATTCAAGCAAGTTATTCGGCGAAGTTCCGCGGCCGATCGCGAGAGAAAATTGCCCTTTCGACAGGCTCAAGTCTTCGTTCAAATGCTGTTCGGAATAAAGCACGCACGTCGAGCTTTTATCGAGAACTTCTAAACGAAAATTAACGGAACCGTTCGTGACGGGAAGACCCGAGGGAAGAAACAAAGCACCGGAAACGTTAAGATTTGCGGGACCGGTTTGCGCTTGGGCGTTAAGACAAATGAACGCCGCGACGGTGAAGACTAATCTCCGTCCAAAAGCTTTTGCCAGCTTTAGCGTTGTAAATACCATCTGTTAACGTCCCTCATTCTTCTTTTCGGACGTCTAGTCTGCAAACCTTAATAAGACGTCTCACAACGGAACAAAATCAGTTAAGAAGAACTAAGGTGGCTTTCGCAATGGCTGCGACTAACGTCGCGGTTTGGCGGGGTCGTGGTAGGTTTGCCGATTTCGATCGGCCCTAAGCACTAATTTTTTATGCAGGTTCGTATGTAGTATTCCGTACCATTAAAGGTATTAATGCCGCCCAGAATCGTCTGTTCGGTATATCCAGAAGGACAGTTCCCTGAGGCGGGCGGTATACCTATCGTATTGCCTAGACACGCGACATTCGCGCCGCTGGCCACGGGCGGCCCCCCATCGGCCGAAAAGTTCCGGGCGCCGCACCAGGTTCCGGAGGGTACGGCTCCGCCACCGATTTCGGCCCACAAAGAGCCATTACAAAATTCCATTTTTTTCGAAGTTGAATTGTAGCGCTGTTGTCCTTCTTTAGTACCATCACACGCGACCGAAGAATTACCGAATTTAATTTCCCCGGCGACATCTAATTTCGCGGCCGGGGAGGTGGTACCTACGCCGACTTGTCCCGCGAAGTAACTCGGTGCCGCCGCGTCGCTCGCGAAAACGGAAAATGCATTGGTACCTTGAACGGCATCGACGTAAACGCCGTAAGCATTGGTCGTCGTGCCGGAACCTTTCGTCACCTTCGCGAGCATGCCGATCGCGCTGTTGACCGTGCCCGTATCGTTGATGACGGTATTTGAGCCGCCGACCATTGTCGTAACCGCACGGTTAAAATAGAGCGCGGCGGTGCTCGTCGAACCATTGACCGAATTTACCGCGCCCGTGCCGCCGTTGACGTGAACGCTGGCTTCGCTCCCGACTAGAAATCTTCCCGCTGCGTTGTTCGAGCTCGTCGTCAACCGGGTAAAATTGCCGCCGTACGCATTAGCCGACGAAGCACCCGCCGGCGCGACGTCGATGTTCGTGACATTTCCGTAATAGAAACCGGCCGACGTTTGAGTGAGCGTGCCGCGCACTTCTAGAGGTGATGCAGGCGCGCTAGTTCCGATCCCGACGTTACCGCCGTTAGCCGCGAAGAAGGTTTGCCCTGCGGTCCCGACCTCGATCTGTGCATCAAGCGCGGTTGAGTTATTGCCGCGGAAGAATTGTGCGCGCTTGCTACCCGTGGTGTTCGTGGTTCTAAAGAATCGGATATCCGCCGATGAGCTTCCGTCCCCGGCATCCGGAATGAAATCCAACAACACAGAGCCCGTTCCCGCTCGCGTAGTCATTCCAAATTGCCCGCCGTTTTGCGTGAACTGCGAAAAGCCCGGCGTAGCGCTGTCGCTCAAGCGGAAAGTCGGAGTCGAACCGGCCACGTGCAAATTTGAAAGGGGAGTCGTCGTTCCGATACCGAGGCTTCCGGTTTTAGTCAGAGTAACGTGATCACCCGCACCCGGACCAGCCGAGCCCGTGGTGTAACCGATCATGAAGTTGCCGCTATTCACGCCCGAGTTCGCGCCGTGATACCAGTTCGCGCCGGGAATCCCGTACACGATGGAAGCATCCGCGGCCGAAGTCGTCGTCAAAATAATATTAGAACCGGCGCCCGAACCACCGCCGAGTGAGTTGCCGACGACGATCGTTGAAGGCGAGTTCGGGTAGACCGTGCGAACTTCCAACGCTTGCGTCGGGTTCGAAGT
>CANEZP010000019.1 GCA_947444305.1 Pseudobdellovibrionaceae bacterium
CCATTTGCGGATTCTCGTTGCCCTGGCGCATGAGATTTAAAAACAAAGCGAGCTCATCGTTTTGCTTCTGCGTATCTTCGGGCACTTCGCGGCGGTAATCTTTGAGCGAATCACGGTCTTCGCGCAGGGACATTTCGGTGCCGAGCTCTTGCTCGACGATTTTGCGGTCGTCGGCCCGGACTTCCGCCTCGCGCCGCTTGGTCACGCAACCGCTGAGGTGGAGCAAGATCAAAACGCCGGCTAAAATCTGGACGATAGTTTTCATACGTTGATTGTAGGGCCGCCGCGCCGGGCTCTCAACTATTTCCTGAGCGCGCGCTGGATGTCACGGTCGGCCTCGCGGCTCTTGATCGTGTTGCGCTTATCGCCCTTCTTTTTTCCGCGGGCGAGCGCAATTTCAACCTTTGCGCGGCCTTTCTTAAAGTACATCTTGATCGGGACGCAGGAGAGTCCTTTTTCGGTAATGGCCTTGTGGATTTTTTCAAGCTCGTGTTCGTGGAGCAATAATTTGCGCAAGCGTTCGGGCTCGTGATTGTTGTAGCTAGAGGCCATGTAAACGTTGATGAATACGTTCTGAAGATAAGCCTCGTGCCCGCGAAAGGCCACGTACGCGTCTTTCAAATTCACCTGGGAAGTGCGCAGTGATTTTACTTCGCTCCCCTGCAACACGAGGCCTGCCTCGAACTTTTCGAGGATCTCGTAGTCGAACCACGCTTTCTTGTTTTCGGTGATGATTTTGATGTTCGTTTGGCCGCTCATTTGGACGCTTCTTTTACCGCTTCGTTATACAGTTCGACGAATTGCTCAGGTAGCAGTTCTTCGGCGCGCGCGGTCTCTTTAATTCCCAAACGCTGCAAGGTGGCTTTATCCACCGAGCCGGTCAGGTTTTTCAACAAAAACTTGCGGCGGAGCGTGAAGGCCCGCTTAACGAACTTGAGAAAGGGCACGCCCAGGCCATGGACCTCGCGGCGTTCGAATTGAAGCACGCGGCTCGCGATCTTGGGAGCGGGGAAGAAGTCGCGCGGCGAGGCCTCGGCCACTTTGCGCATCTTGAAATGAAGCTGCGCCATTACGCTGAGCATGCCGTATTCCTTGGTCCGTGGAAGTGCGGTCAGCCGTTGCGCAACTTCCTTCTGGAACATCAGCACCATCCATTTGAGGTTGGAGGGCCCCACGCAGCGGTCGATCACGATGCTCGTCGAGATTTGGTAGGGTAAATTGCTGACCAAAAGTGAATCCGGCCGCAGAGCGAGCGCGTCCCAATCGATTCGCAAAGCATCGCCGGCGATGACGGTGGCCTCGTCCCGCCCCTGCCAGTAACCCACGAAATCCTGGTCGAATTCGACCAATCGTGGTTTGAAGCCCGCGGCCAGCATGGGCTCGGTCAGGGCGCCGAGGCCGGGCCCGATCTCGATCAGGTCAGTAAACTGATATTGTTTAACCGCCGCGAGTATCTTACCGATGACTTGTTGGTTGATTAAAAAGTTTTGCCCGAACGCTTTTTTAGGCTGGAGGCGCATCGCCTCTAAACGCTCTTTGATTTCGCTCGCGCTCATGAGTTGAGCCAATCGTCGGGCAAGGAACTCGAAGACGGCGACAGTTCTTGGTCGGCCACCAGTCCCGCGCGGAATTTCAATAAACCTGCGTACGCGATCATCGCCGCGTTGTCGGTGCAGTAACGCAACGGCGGCATCGCGAGAAGGGCACCTTCTTTTTTAGCGGCGGCTTCGGCTTGGCTACGGAGCGAAGAATTGGCGGACACCCCACCCGTGATCGTCCAGCGTTTAATATTCAGCCCGCGCGCGGCTTTCACTAACTTATTGATCAAAACGTCGACGATGGCTTCTTGGTACGAAGCCGCGAGATCGGCCTTGCGAGAATCTAATTCGGCCGGCGGTGTTTTCTCTATTTCGCGAAGGGCCGCCGTCTTTAGACCCGAAAACGAGAAATCTAGGTTGTTCTCGTGGATCAACGGGCGCGGGAATTTGTAGGCCTTCGGGTTTCCGGTTTGCGCTAAACGATCGACCGCAACCCCACCCGGAAATCCTAAACGAAGCATCTTGGCGAACTTGTCGAAGGCTTCGCCGGCGGCGTCGTCGATGGTTTTGCCGAGCAGGCGGTACTTGCCCGGGCCGCGCACTTCGAAAAGATGCGAGTGACCGCCGCTGACCGCGAGCCCGACGTAAGGAAAATCGAAACCGTCGGGCGGCGCGTAGGTTGAATCGCGCAAAAGGCTTGCGAGTAAATGCCCCTCGATGTGATTGACGTCGACGATCGGGATTTTTTTGGCCATGCTGAGCGCCTTGGCGGTGACTACGCCCACCAACAACGAACCGATCAAACCGGGACGCGAAGTCACGGCGATCGCTTCGATCGAAGACCACGAAGCCTTCGCTTCGCTCATCGCTTGCTCAATGATCGGAATTAAATTTTCGGTGTGTTGCCGGCTGGCGACCTCGGGCACCACGCCGCCGAAGGGCCGGTGCTGGGTGTCTTGGTTGGCGGAGACCTGCGCGAGCACATGGCCCGCACCGTCGACGATCGCGACCGAGGTATCATCGCAACTTGTCTCAAGCCCTAAGATCATACTACTTCAAATTTTTCATGCGGAACGCGGCCTTCTTGGCCTCTTTGGATCCGGGAAATTTCGAAATGACTTCGTCGAAGAAAGCCTTCGCTTCGTCTTTCATTTTCAATTCTTGGAAGCAAACGCCGATCTTGTAGGTCGAGTCGCCGTACATTTTCCCTTTGGGGTAAGTGTCGCGGTACTTCTGGTAACTGACGATGGCTTCTTTCCACTTCTTTGCGGTCAGCAATTCCTCGCCCTCGTCGTAGGGCGTTTTGCCCTTGCCCGCAATCGCGCCGCTGATCGAACCGGCACTGGGTGTAGGAGCCGGCTCGGCCTTCGCGGCTTTTACCTGCGCTAATTCTTGCTCGACCGCGCTAAGCTTGGCTTCCATCTTGCGAAGTTCTTCTTCGTACGCGGTGAACTTTTGGTCGGTGTATTTCGCCATCTCCGTGACGCTTTTCTTTTCGCCCTCGTTCGCGGCGTTGATCTGATTCAAAAGATTTTCGATCGAATCGACGCGGCCGTTGAGCTGGCGCATTTGATCGTCGAGATCCTCGCTACGCGCGGTCACCGCGGCGGCCTTTGGCTCATTATATTCTTTTACCGTTTCGCGCTGCGCGCGTGAGGATTGGCGCTGCGGTTCAACGTTGCCGCCTTCACCGCGCACTTCCGAGCGGGTTTTCAGCGCGACGCAACCCGAGGCCATGGCCGAAGCAAGGATCAAAGTTAGGATTTGAGATTTCATGGGAAGCTGTCTCCACTTTGGAATTTTTTAAGGCGGGTGGCGTTCTCCGCCCGCTCGGCGTAATCGATCGCACGTTTGAAAAACTGTTTTGCTTCTTTGAAGTCGGCGTCTTTGAAACTCTTCGCGCCGTTGCGGTAGCTTTCCTCGGCGCGATTATATAGGCCCGTCGAGAAACGGGCGCTGTCGACCTCTTGCGCCGAGCGAACGGCCGCGCGCGCAAGGACGTATTCCTCGTAGGGAGCCGGCGGGGCGATCACGCAAGCGGAAAGCCCCAGCGACAACAGCAACCAGGCGCTATTGAAATTACTGAGCAAGCGGTACGAAGTTGGCGCGGCGATTTTTCGCATAAGCGTCTTCAGATTCTCCGGTGACGATAGGTTTCTCTTCGCCGTAGCTGATGATGGTCAAGCGCTTTGAGTCGATGCCCAAGCTGACCAAATAGTTCTTTACCGATTTTGCGCGGCGCTCGCCCAAAGCTAAATTGTACTCAACCGAACCGCGGCTATCGCAGTGGCCTTCGATCTGAACCGTGGCGTTGGCGTTGGCTTTGATCCACTCGCCGTTTTCGGCAAGGCGGCGGCGGTTGTCGCTCGAAAGCGTCGCGGAGTCGTAATCGAAATTGACCGAAGCCAACCCGCTGATTTTGCCGCTGTCGGAGCCGCTGGCGTCAAAAACGCCACCCGTGTCGCCGGACGTGATTTTAGAATCGAGCGCGCCACCTTCTTGGCCACCGACCGGTGCGGTCTCTTCGGCCGCTTTTTTCTTCGAACCGCAGGAAATCGTGAAGGCCAACGCGGCGGAAAACACGACCAGTGAAACGCGATTTAACATGATGAGGTCTCCTTTAAGATTTGCTTAACATTTTTGAAAATTGGGGTCGTGAAGTCTACCCCTACCGCTAAGCGCAATACTTGGTGCTGTTTGAATCTCGGACAGAGCTTAGCACGGCAACCGCGTGGATGCGCAAACGACTTTGGCCGGAACTTGCAGAACTTGCCGACAAACCAAAGGAGGTTTGTATGAGCCGAACCATGAACCGTGTTTTTTTAATGGGCAACTTAGCGCAAAAGCCCGAGTTGCGTACCTCGAAGGCAGGCAAATCCTACGCGCGCCTGAATTTGGCCACCCACCGCTACCGCGCCCAGGGTGAAAAAGAAGTGACCGATTGGCATTCGGTCTTCGTTTTCGGGGCGGCGGCTGAAAGCTGCGCCAGTCGCCTCGATCGCGGTGCGCTCGTGTTCGTCGAAGGCACGCTCTCGTACTGGAAAATCGATTCCGACGACGACGGCAAACGGTACCAAAATGCCATCAATGCCGATTCGGTGCGCTTCATCTCTTACGGCCGGTCGAAGAATGATCAGGAGCTCGAGAATGTTGACAATTCCGTCTCCCCATTAAATCATAATGCTGTGGCGCATCTTTGAATGATGGACCGCGAGCGCGCGATCCGCGAATGATACGCTAACCTGGGACCTCGTGATCGAGGTCTCTTGTTTAAAGGGGTGCCCGGTGGAAAAACTCAGTTGGATTAAAGAGCTTGTTCTTGCCGAACAACAGATGGAAGAAGCCGGCGTCGTCGATATGGAAGCCGGGTTTGATCCCGCACGCCAAGTCGAAGAAGCAACCAGCGAATTCATACAAGATCTTAAAGCCGGTTTTGTTGAAGCCGCGTCGGCGTTCAACCAACTTAAAGGTTCGACCCACGGTCACATCCGCATTTACGGCATTTCGAAAACCAAAGCCGACTTCATGTTGTTTCGGAACGGATACAAATTAATCTTCAGCATGCGCCAGCCCGGTTTGATCACGGTCGCGCACTCGAACGCCGGCGCCCACTACATCCCCGGTCAGGTAAAGGCCGAAGACACGCCCGCGCAAGATATGCTGCGCGCTTCGTGGGGTGCGTTCGGGCAGTTGATTTGGACTTACAACGAACACGAAATTAATATCGATTATCTTATCCGTTATTACATGAGCCGCTTCGTTAAAGATTCGGCTAGGTAAGTAAACCCGTACGCGCGGCTTTTTCGAGCAGGCGCGCCAACTCTTTCGCTTCCTTCGCATTTAAAGTGCCGGCAATTTGTTCGGCCACGAGATCACGCGCCTTGAAGGCTTCCTTCGCTTTTTGCTTACCCAAACCGGTAAGTTTGATGATTTCGCGGCGGCGGTCGGCGTCGTCTTTCACCCGCGTGATGAACCCGAGTTTTTCCATCGCGCTAAGTGAGCGGCTCACGGCGGCCCGGTCGGTCTGCGTGCACTCGGCCAACTCCGAAGCGGTCGTTGCCTCTTTCGTGGCTAAAAAATAAATCATGCTCATTTGGTAAAAGCCCAGGTCTGTCTTTTTAATTTGGGCGGCGCAAAGGCGGGCAAGGCTGCGGCGAAAATGCCCGTAAGAATCTAAAATCGATGACGTCATAGGCCAATTGTTAATACGCAGATCGTTGATATGTCAATTATCGTTGACGCCACAGTCGCTTGTTGATTAATTCGAGGCACAATATTCCGGGGGGAATCTTGAACCAGTCTAGCTGGGTCGTCACAGTCTTCATGTTGTCTCTAAGTTTAACTTTAGGCCTAACTAGCGTCTGCGACGCGGCCGACGGCGAAAACGCGCCGGCTTCGAAGAGCGAGAAGCTCGAACGCTTACGCAAAGCCTTGCGCGGATCTTCCGGTACGCCCGCACCACGGCACCCACCGCCGAAGGCCGAAGCGGTCGATATGCAGATCCGCGCGCGCGACGAACTCAAACTTGAAAGCTCAGCCTATTCGGACGGTTTAGCCCCGAGCGTGGCGGTGGTGCGCACGACCAGCATCCTCGCGAAGGATCCGGTTTACTACAGCGGTCTGCAAGTCGGCGTGAACGCGCAGCCCTACACACCGCAGGGCAAAGCTCCGTTGGTAACGCTGGGTGAACGCAATCTCGGTTCCGCGGATCAGACCTATATGTTGGGGCTCGAAGCGCGCTACATGCCGTGGATCTCCGGCTTGTTCGGCGAACACAGCGTCGGTTTCCGCATCGGCGCATCGTACGCGCGGCAAGAAATCAATTTGTTCGCGCAGACCGGTGTGCGCCTCGGCAATAGCAATCTCCACTCACTGCAAAGTTATGTTTTACTAAGCCAACAGTGGGCGCTGCCGTCCGCCAAATACTGGAGCGTGAATGTCGACGCGGGTGTTTCACGCTTCGATATGTTGCTTACGTCTTCGTCGAGCCTCGGCGAAGTGAGCGATGACATTTGGCTCGCGACCCTACGCTTAGGGCCCGCGTACCGCACGGGCAACTTGTCTTTCAACCTGAACTACGAACGCCGCCAACGCATGACCGATGGCTGGGCCCGCCTCGAAGAGAACGGCATCATGTTAGGAATGCTCTATGGGATTCGCTAAACTCCTCGTCGCGCTGTCCGTCATACCTACGCAAGCTTTTGCTTTACGCGCGCTTCGTCCGCAAGACGTGGTCGACTCCGTACTGAGCAAAGGCCTCGGGGCCGAACTGATCGCGCTGGACACCCAACAAAATTTTGTGTTGATGGAACGCGCGCTCGGAAACTTTGATTTCAATCTTAAGGGTAGCGCGGGTTACGAATATAAAGAGGCCGAAAACCTGACCGGGCTCGCCAACCCCGTCGATAAAACATTGACCGCAAATTTAGCGATCATGAAACGAACTTCGATCGGTGCCGAGCTTGAGTTCGGTTATTTGCACCAAGCCCAGAACAGCGTTTTGAATTCGATCATCGTGCTCGCGCGTGATCCGCAACTGACTTTAGATTCGGCTTACCTACAGTGGCGCCAACATCTATGGTCAAACTCTTTCGGTTTAAGTGACCGTGCCGATCTAAACGTCGCCCGCAGCCGCTTTAAGAATTCCGATCTAAATAAGCAGGAGAGTACCGAAACACTCGTCTTAGATTCCCTTCGCTATTACTGGGACACGTACGTCGCGCAAACGAAACTCAAAGATTCGATCACCGCGCGGCAGATGTACAAAAATTTAATCGGCGTCGTACAAAAGCGAGGACGCTTCGGCCTCGACAAAGGTGGGGAATACGCCCAAGTCATGGCGGATTATACGGCTTCCGACAACGCGGTAAAAGTCGCTTCGTACGAGTATATTGACAGGCTCAACGCGCTCGAACGGTTGATGCAAGACAAGTTCACCGAGGATATGGAGTTCCAGGTGCCTGACCTAGTCCCGCCATTACCGAGATACACGCCGGTGAAAGCCGAAGACCTCCGTTCGATGAAGTTAGCGCAAACAAATTTAGAAAATGCCGTCGCCAGCGCGCGCGCGATAGATTGGCGCAATGAACCGGTTCTTGATTTAGTGGCGCGTTCGACTTCGACCGGGGTCGACCAGCGCGCGAACGCCGCGTATTCGGAGTTAGTCGCGGGCACGCGTCCGACCTATTACGTCGGCCTTGAATTTTCGACGCCGCTGGATTCTTCCGGCCGCCGCGCGAACGAAGCGGAAGCGCGCGTTGCGCTCGGCCGGGAAACCGTAAACTTCAAAGACAAACGCCAAGACGTCGATCGCCGACTGGTTATCTCCGAGCGCCGCCTGGAGCAAACTTTTTCGAACGCTAACGGCGCCATCGAAGTGGAACGGTTGCGCCAGCGCACGGTGCGCGAACAAGAGACCGAGTACCGCCAGGGCCGCCTGCCCTTGCGCGACTTGCTCGAAACTTATCGCCGGTTCTTTGATTCGCAAACTCAGCGGGTCCAAGCGATCGGTGAATATCATATTGCTTTGAACGAAATGGCCGCATTACGCGACGAACTAGTGAGGTAGATATGAAGCGCTTACTGAGTCTCTCGTTACTGACTTATGCTTTGGTCCTCGCCGGCTGCGGCGTCGGCCTCGAAGACACTTCGGGCCGCAACGTCGACCGTGAAATCAAAAACGATAAGTTGCGCGCCGAATACGAAGCCGTGCGCGGAACCTACGAGGGCACCATTCGCCTCGGTAACGGGCCTAAACGTTTTCCCGTAAAATTATTTTTGTGGCTCGGCGAGATTCAAGAAGCGCCGTTGCCCGGCGATCTTAAGCCCGGCATTCGCGTGGTGTTGCGCGGCCGGCTTATGCAGCAAAATCTGATCGGCGACAGTGACAACTTGATCATGACCGGTCAGTACGATGCGCTGACCGGACGTCTGCGCCTTGATCCCGATTTGGAAGTTTCCAAAACGTCCACCGGCTGTCGCCTCGGTGGTCAAGATCCCATCACGATCGCCGGAAGTTTCGGCGGCGAAGTGGTCGCCGGCTCGATCTTGCGCAACGGCCAAGAGTGGGCGGTGCTCGACGATATGAAACGCATTTCGACCGAAAGCGGTTCGGGCGCGGCGCTGAGCGAAGAGCAAGAGTACCAACGCTTGCAAACGACTTACGCGCCCGTCATCGGCATGTACAACGGCCAGCTCTCACGTCAAGTGTGCGGCGGCACCCGTCGCGAAAATTACGAAACGTGGCTTTATATCGAACGCGTGGCGGAAGGTACGGGCTTGAACAACGCCGCTTGCTACATTCCCCGACTGTCTTTGCGAACGCTTCGTCACTATGACGGTGAACTCGCGGACATCACGTACCGTTCGATCAATCGCTTCAATCCCGATCGTCTTTTGCCACAATTTATCTCAGTCGACGCCAAAGCGAATTCAAAAGTCGACCTCGATTACAACGCAAACCGCCTGACCGGGTTGATCTCGACGACCGGCCGTTGGGGTAATTTCGAAGCCGCGCGCAAATCCGCTCAGGTCGTCGCACCCGAAGACGAGACGCTCTTGCTGCGTGAGCGGCGCGAGCGCACTTACTCCCAATTCACCGGACAATACCGCGGCACCAACAACGCCCACGAAGGTCCGGATTGGCCCGTGAAGCTGCAACTCTACGTGGACGAAAAAAATATCGACGGCGTACGCCAACCCATTTTGATGGGCCTTTACCGGCGGCCGGACTTTAGCGACGAAACCATCGGTGAACGTTTGATGGAGGTCGACGTTTCCATCGACGGCTGCAAACCGGTTCTGGCGATGAAGTCGGACGCGCGCACTGGTGGTGGCAACGGCGGCGGCGGCATTCCGGGCGTAGGCCTCATGCGCTTCAACGCGACTTATACAAACGGCACGCTGGCCGGCGAACTCGTCGATCACCGTGGACCACAAGGTGTTTTAACAGTTAAAAAGAGATAAATAAAAATGGATCTAGCCAGTCTTTCGATCAAGCGGCCTATCTTTATCAGCTGTATCGTCGTTCTGATCTTATTGATCGGCTACATCAGCATGACCAAACTCGCCGTCGACTTGTTTCCCGACGTCACCTTCCCCACCGTGGTCGTTAACGTCGAGTACCCCGGAGCCGGGGCCACCGAAGTTGAAACTTTGGTCGCCAAGATCCTCGAAGAAGAGTTGAGCGGCGTCGCCGGGATCGAAAAGCTGCGCTCGGTTTCCAAAGAAGGTATCGCGACCGTCATCGCCGAGTTCACCCTGGCGATCGATATTAAGTACGCCGAGCAACAAGTGCGGGACCGCGTGTCGGCCGCACGCCACCGGCTACCCGACGACATCGAAGAACCGACCATCCGCACCGTCGATCCCGCCGATCAACCGATCGCGATCGTGGCCGTATCCGCCGAAGGAAAATCTGCTTCGGAGCTCTTCGATATCGCCGATCAGACCGTTAAGGTGAAATTAAGTCAGGTGAATCAGGTGGGCCTGGTCGAAATTCTAGGCGGCCGTAAGCGTGAGATTCAAGTTCAGCTCGACGCGAAGAAATTGCGCCAATATAAGATTGCCGCGAGCGAAGTGACCGACGCCCTCGGCCGCTCGGGCGAGAACGTGCCCGCGGGTAAAACCAGCAACGCCAAGGCCGATACTTCTTACCGCACGGTCGGTGAATTCCGCGACATGAAATTGATCACGCCTACCGTAGTTCGTTTCGCGAACGATGAGCACGCGATCACGGTCGGAAATCTAGGCAAAGTGGTCGATACGCTCGAAGACGAAAAAACCCGCACCTTTCTCGACGGCAAGCCGGCGCTGTTGCTTTACGTTTTCCGGCAGAGCGGCGCGAACACCATCGAAGTCGTCGACCGTTTGGGCGGTGCCATCGCCAAAGTGAACAAACAATTTTTAGACTCCGGTATTAAATCCGAAGCGAAGCTGGTGAAGGACGGCGCGAAGCGGATCCGCGCGAACGTGCACGACGTTTACGAATCGATCGGCATCGGCGTCGCCCTTACAATTCTAGTGGTTTACCTGTTCTTGGGCAGCTTTCGTTCGACGATGATCACCGGTCTCGCCCTGCCCAACTCGCTGCTCGGCGCGTTTATCTTAATGCTGATCGCCGGTTTCTCGATCAATATTATGTCCTTGTTGGCGCTTAGCCTCGCGGTAGGTTTATTGATCGATGATGCGATCGTGGTGCGGGAGAATATTTTCCGTCACCTAGAAATGGGCAAGAGCGCCGAAGAAGCGGCGTTAGCCGGCACGCGCGAGGTGAATTTGGCGGTCATCGCGACGACGCTCGCGATCTTAGCGGTCTTCGGGCCGATCGGTTTCTTACAAGGGGTGACCGGTCAGTTCTTTAAAGAATTCGGTCTGACGATCTGTTTCGCGATGTTGATCAGTTTGTTCGATGCCTTGACGATCGCGCCGATGCTCTCCGCTTACTTCGCGGGCTCGATGCACCCGAAAGAGCCGACCACTTTAGTGGGCCGCTGGAATAAGAAACTCCTGAAAGGTTTCGATCGCTTTCAAACCGGACTCGAGAACAAATACGAACACGCTTTGCACTGGACGCTCCGGTACCCGAAGACGATCATCGTGGCGAACGTATTCTTATTCGCCTTAAGCATCTTTTGCCTTCGCTACGTTCCGAAAACATTCATTCCCGCCGCGGACAACGGCGAATTCTTGGTCGGTTTAGATTTACCGCCCGGCGCTTCGCTCGACCGCATGGCCGAAGTCGGCGCGGAAATTGACGCGAGACTAAGGAAGATGCCCGAGATCGAACGTACCCTGCTCACCATCGGTAACCGCGACGGTGAACCGAACTACGCGGAAATCTCCGTCGACCTAAAAGAAAAAGGCAAAGAACGTTCAAGCTCGACGAGCGAAGTAAAGGACATGGTCCGCCAGAACATCAAAGATTTCGCTTACGCAAATCCTTCGGTCAAAGACGGCGATGCGACCGGCGGCGGTCAGCGCCAGTTTAACTTGAACATCTCGGGCCAAGATATGAAAGAGCTCGAAGCTTACTCTTCCAAACTGCTTGCGCGTTTGAAGTCACACCCGGCGCTCACCGATGCGGACACAAGCTTTCGTGCGGGTAAACCGGAGTTTCAGTTTAACATCGATCCCGAGATCGCGCGCGAGGCGGGTTTAAGTCCCCGCACCGTCGGTCTCGAGCTTCGTAACTTGGTCGAAGGCGTCGTCGGCGCGCCGTTCCGCACCGCCGATTTGGAGTACGACATTCGGGTACGTTTACAAGAAGACCAGCGGGATCTTAAAAAGATTTGGAAAGACGTGATGGTCCCGAACATCAATAAAACGATGGTGCCGCTCGGGCTCGTCGCCGAGATTTCGCCGTCGAACAGTCCGGCGAACATTCAGCGCGAGAACCGTTCACGCACGATTCAAATTTCCGCCGACATCGCGCCGAAGGGCCCGGGTCTCGGCGGCGCGATGGCCGACATCCCCGTCATCATGGCGAACGAATTGCCCTTGCCCCCGGGCATGTCTTATTCATTTTACGGGCAGGCCGAACGCTTCAAAGAACTCATGGGCAACATGATGGTCGCGATGGGTTTGGGCATTCTGTTCATCTACTTCGTCTTGGCTTCGCTCTACGAATCGGTCGTAACGCCGTTCGCGATCATGATCGTCATGCCGTTGGCGGCGATCGGCGCGTTTTTCGGTTTGCTCGTTACGCAAAAGACGCTCGATTTATATTCGATGATCGGCTGCGTGATGCTGCTCGGTCTCGCGGCTAAGAACTCGATCCTGTTGGTTGATTACACCAAGCAGTTGATGGAAGAGGGCATGCCCCGCACGCAAGCGATCATCCAGTCGTGTAAAACGCGTCTGCGCCCGATCATCATGACGAGCTTGGCGCTGATCGCGGGGATGGTGCCCGTCGCGATCGGTTTGAACGAAGCTTCGTCGCAACGGACTTCGCTCGGCGCAGCCGTCATCGGCGGCGTCATCAGTTCGACTTTGTTGACATTGATTTTGGTACCGGCCGCGTTCATTTACATCGATCGCTTCCGCGTGTGGAGCGAAGAGATGTTCCGCGTCTACGTGCAAGGCCGTCCGCCGCAAGCCGCGGGTGTTGGGGTTAGCGTCGCCTCGGGAGCGGGCCTCGGGCCCGCGCAAGTGGTTTGGACCCCGACGCCCGACATGCAAGAACGTGACGGTCATGCGGATCGCCAAGGTCCCGGCCACGCCCGCCGGCCCGAGCCGCCGGCGCATCCGTAATTATAGGTGGGCGGTTATTCGATGGTCTTGATGAAAGCGTCGGCTTGGTTGATCGAGCGGTTCATGTCTTTGATCAAGCCTTGGATGTCGTTCTCGATGCGGGTGTTCTCGGTTTTCAGTTGCGCGATCGATTGCGCGTTTAAATTGTGCTTAAGGTAAAGCACGTGATCGTTCAGCCGGGTTAAAACGGGATTCATCTTGTTTTCCGAAGCCATCAAATTTTTATTCAGCTCGTTGAAGCTGGCCTTGGTCGCCTGCAGTTTCGAGCGGCTCTTACTTTTGAACTCGGCCGTCTGGATATCGTCGATCTCGCGCTCCCACTCATTGAACAGATCACGCGCGACGGTCTCCATCTTTTCGCGCGCCGCTTTGACTTCGCCCGCCTTTTCTTTCGACTCGTCGAACGAGGACTTTACCTCGCGGTATTGTTTCTCGAGTTTGCCGCCGTCGAGGCCGTACATCTTTTGTAATTTATCGAGTGAATCGGTGAAGGCCTCACCGGCTTCTTTTTGCTCTTCGCGCGTGTCGTTGATTCTTCGCTTTAAAAGATCGCGCTTTTGCACGCCGACCATTTCGTAGGCGGAGTAGCCGGCGTTACGAACGGCTTTCTTGACCGGGTTTTCGCAACCGGTGAAAAATGCCACGGTGACGCTTGCGATGAGGATAGGTTTGAACATTTAAGACCTCCAGGCACGGTGGCCTTGTTTGATATCACAATTGCACGGAATTGCACAGAACGGGCCACTAGCGCCGTTGAATCAATTGATCCAATTTGCCTAAGAAGTTGGAGCGGTCTTTTTTCTCCATCGGCGCGGGGCCGCCGCGCAACTCCCCCATCTGCCGCAATTTTTCGCTCAGTTCGCGGTTGGCCACGGCATTACCGATGTTGTCTTCCGTCCACTCGGCACCCTTCGGGCTAAGCGCGAAGACCTTCTTTTCGACCAAACGCGCCGCTAGCAAAATGTCCGAGGTGACGACGATATCTTTAGCTAAGGCGTTTTCGACGATCCAATCGTCGGCCGCATCGAAACCGCCCGAGACGGTTTGCATTTCAATGTTCTCTTCGAAGGGAATATTTAGCGGCTTATTGGCCACGACGAAAACGTGCAGTTTATAACGGCCCGCCACTTTGTACACTTCGTCTTTGACGGGGCAGCCGTCGGCGTCGATGAATATACGTTTCATCGGCGCAGCTTACTTCGGTGAATTCTATTTTTCAATACGCGGAAAAATGACCTTTTTCACGAGCGTCGTCGAACGATTATTCGGATCCTCGCTAATCACTTTGGTCACGCGGGGCGGACCCATCGTCGCGGGGCTCGGCGCGGTGTGCGTCTGCGCTTCGAAAATGGGACCGGCGGGCCCGGGGCCGAACGAAAATCCACCACTGGATTGTACCGACGGTTTGTCGGCCAGTCTGTCGGCTTGAGTTTCCGTTTGCCGCTCGATCTGCTTGTCGACCACTTGCGAACGTAAAAGATCCTCGGCCGTGGAAACGAGTTTATCGCGAAGCGTTTGCGCCGTAGCCTTCATCGTCATGACGGCGGGTTGCATGTGCTGCACGCCCGAGGACATCGAAGCCTTCAACGTATCGGCGACTTTGTTATCGAGAAATGTGGACGGCGGATTCTGCGCTTGTTCGCGCGCGGTTTGAACCGCGGCCTTGAAATTGTCGTTGATGCTCGTCATGTTGTCGATATCGGGTGACGGACGCTCGCCACCCGCCCCGACGAAATCCATGTTCGCGATACCGAAGTGATTTTGATCTTCAACCGGGCGGTTGACCCATTCGGGCAGCGATTCTTCGTCGAACATCAATTGCTCACGGTTGAACTTAGCGATGAGCTCAACTTGCTCGCGCGGCAAGTTGCTGCTCGCGGCGATTTCGTCGACGCTCAAGCCGCTGTTGGCCATGCGCGCGGCCTTGACGTACTCGACCGTACGTTGGCGTTCCAGAATTTCTTGATGCGGAATTTTATCCTGGAAAATTTCGGCGACTTCCATGCTCTTGTTCATGGAGTGATCGATCTTTAAAACCTGAGCTTCGGCTTCGAGAATCTTATTTTGCAGCATGCGGTTCTTTTGATCGAGCAAACCGGTCAAAGTTTTCACCTGGGAATCGGTTCGGTCGGACAAGTCTTCGAGCACGGTGATCTTAGTTTGCAGGAGTTGAAGACCGCGCGAAAGACGCGGATCATCCTGCGGCGGGCGGCGCAGGCGCATCCACAACGCGGCAAAGCTGGCGACGGCCAGAAGATTGAAAATGATTTGGAATAAGGTCCAGATCGACACGCGTATACCCCCAAGGCAAACGGCTCGCAATCCGGCGGACCGTCTTTTTACATTTTAGGAGTTAAGGCGTGGATGCACAAGATAGGCGAAGGTCGGGGCTAGCCGGCCCGCTCGCGCGGGCCCGATCATTAAGCGTCGAGCGAATCCGTGAACATGCGAATACGTTTAACCGCTTCGGTCAAATCACGTTCGTGAACGGCGAAACTCAAACGCAAATATCCGCCTAAGCCGCTCTCACCGCCGGGGACGGCCGCGACGTATTGATCTTCGAGGAGCGCGGCCGCGACGTCACCGCAGGTGCTAAGCTTCTTACCGCGCCAGGTTTTGCCGACGATACCGCGAATATCGGCCCAGACGTAAAACGCACCTTGCGGATAACCGGACCTCCATCCAGGTACGGTGTTCAGCGCTTCGACGAAAAGATCCCTGCGTGATTGCAACACTTTGATGTGCCCGGCGATTTCCTCGCCGCATTTTTGTAAACCCGCGAGCGTCGCGATTTGCGTGAACGGCGAAGCGCAGCTTACGGTTTGCGATTGGTAATTCGACATCGCCTTGATCACTTTTTCGGGACCAAGGGCCCAACCCAAACGCCAACCCGTCATCGAGTAGGTTTTCGAAGCACTGTTGATCAAGATCATGCGGCTTTTTAATTCGGGCGCGACGTGCAGCAAATGCGGAGCGACCGATTCGCCGGTGAACACGAGTTGATTGTAGATGTCATCGCTAAGGACGATGATTTGCGGGTACTTTTTCAACATGACGGCGATGTCTTCGAGCTCTTGGCGCGTGTACATCTGGCCCGTGGGATTGTTGGGCGAATTCAAAAGCAGAATCTTCGTCTTGGGCGTAATTAACTTTTCAATTTGGTGCGCGTGCGCTTTGTAGCCCGTAAGCTCATCGGACTTGACGATAACGGGAACGCCGTCGACCAGTTCAACCATCGTGGGATAGCTGACCCAGTAGGGCGCGGGAATCAGCACTTCGTCACCCGGATCAACCAATACCGCCAATGCGGCAAATAAAATAAATTTAGCGCCGGTACTGACCGTCACTTCATTAGGCGAGTATTCGACGTTTAACAATTCGCGCGTTTGGTGCGCGATGGCCGTGCGCAACGCCGGCGTTCCGTTAGAAGGCCCGTATTTTGTTTGGCCGGCTTGAATGGCTTGGATCCCGGCTTCTTTAATGGTGGGCGGCGTATCCCAATCGGGTTCGCCGACGGAAAGCGAAATGACCTTATGACCTTGCGCGAGGAGCTCTTTCGCTTTGGCGGCGATGGTCAAGGTGGCGGAGGGTTTGAGAGCGAGGGCTTTCTTGGACAGCATCATGTTCCCTTTTTGGATTGAATATGTTTACGGAGTGCTTGCGCGACGTTCGGCGGCACGAGGTTGGAGAGGTCGCCGTCGTGATGCGCAACTTCCTTCACCATGTGCGAAGCCACGAAAGAATATTCGGGCCGCGTGAAGACGATCATGGTCTCGATTTTTTCTTTTAATTTTTTGTTCATGTTGAACATGGCAAATTCGTATTCGAAGTCGGAGATGGCGCGTAGCCCGCGCACGATCACTTGCGCACCGATTTTTTCGGCGTAATCGGTGATCAGCCCATCGCACATCGAGATTTTCACGCCCGCGGGTAAATTATCGCGAATAAGTTGCTCACGTTCGGCTAGTGAAAACATATAGTGTTTACGCTGAGAATTTGCGACGACCACTTCGAGCTCGCCGAAGAGCGGCTGAATGCGGCGGATAATGTCTATGTGTCCGAGGGTGATGGGATCGAAACTACCTGGGTATATCGCCTTGATCATGGATTGCTATCGCTTTCTCGAAGAAGTTCAGGTGTTTATCACCAAACACCCGACGGTCCAAGCGATTTAAGCCCGGGTAAATCTCGTCCATGCGCTCTTTCGAACTCGTTTCGACGACGTACGTAAACGCCGGTCCCAACACGGAACTTTTACCCATTTTCACACATAATTCGTGCCCGTAGCTTTGCGTAAACGGGGGATCGGCGATGATCAAATCGTAAGGAGCTCCCTCGTAAGACTCGAGATATTTAAAGACGTCGACGGGATGGATTTTGTAATCCTCGGTCACCTTCAACGTCGCCATGTTCTTTTTTATAATCTCTAGGCTTTTGCGGTGATTTTCGACGAGATCGACGTGCGCCGCGCCCCGGGACAAGCATTCGATGGCCAAGTTACCCGTGCCCGAAAAAAGATCGAGGATGCGGGCGCCGTCGACTTGGCCCATGAGTTTATTAAACAAGGTCTCTTTGACCCGGTCGGTAGTGGGCCGAATATTGTCGGCCTGGAAGCTCACCAACTGGCGGCCCTTGTATTTTCCGGAAATGATTCTCATCTAGATCTTATTTGCTTTCTTGGCCGATGGCGTTCGTAAACGCGAAAATGCGCGTACGATGCTCTTTGGTCAAGTCTTGGAAGTGCAGTTCGGCCATGCGTTCAACCGATTTTGATTTGATATCGAGAGTTTTGTCGTAAGTTTTCAAAACCCGCACCTGGGTGTTGACGAACTCGTGCGTCACCGGGATTTCAAAAACAATCTGGTAATACATGCCCACGTGTAAAATTTGATTTTTGAGCCGTACGATCGCGCCCTGAACATTTACGAAAATAATCTCTACTTCGGATTTTACCGTCTCTTTTTCCAAAGTGCCGGCGATCGGGTACGGACGAACCTTTTTCTTTACGATTTTTACTTGCTGGTCAGACACTCGCTAATTCCTCACCGGTTTTGACAACCGCAAATATATCCTCGAACGGCTTAGGAATAAAGAGATGCGCGCCGAGGGATTGTGCTCTTTCTAAATCATACTCGCCGGTGAAGGCCGACATCAAGATGACTTTCGCGTGCGCGCGGTCCGCCTTAGTTAGGGCACGTAATAAGTCGGGACCACTAAGGCGCGGCATCAACACATCGAGAAAAACGAGATCGGGTTTGAAGCTCTGCCATTTTTCGAGGCCGCTCTGCCCGTCTTCGGCTTCCTCGATTTGATGGCCTGACTTATGTAAAGCTCTCTTAAGAGACAGCCGCACCAAAGGTTCATCGTCGATCACCAAAACCTTCATGATAAAATCTCGAGCGGGAGTTTTACGCGGAACAACGAGCCCTGCCCTTCGCTCGATTCGCATTCCAGATCACCGCCGAACTGCCGCGCGATATCGCGACTAAGACTAAGCCCGAGACCGGTGCCCTCGCCTTCTTCCTTCGTGGTGAAGAACGGTTCAAAAATCCGTTCGCGCACCGACTCGACGATCCCCGGCCCGGTATCGCGCACTTCGAGAAACGCCCAGCCCTTGTCCTGATGAGTGTGCACGGTGATTTCTCCCTTATCTTTCATGGCCTGGCAGGCGTTGTTCACGAGATTGAAAATCACCTGCTGCATAAGGTGCGGCTCCACTTTCACCATAAGTTCGCCGTCGCTAAGCTGAATGTCGCTACGAAATTTCCCGGTCGCCGATTTTAAAAAAGGCAAAGTTTTGCGCGTGATTTCGTTGAGATCTAAAACTTGCGCCTTTTGCCCGATTCCGCCTTTAGAAAAATCCAGCAGGTTCGTGATGATGCTCTGACAGCGGGCCGACGCTTTTTCGACCTCGGTAAGATCTTTGTTCACCTGACCCTCGGGATCCGTCTCGGTAAGCAGAACTTGCGTGAGCGAGCGAATCCCGGTGAGTGGATTATTTAGTTCGTGCGCGATGTGACCCGCTAATTGGCCGATGGCCGACATCTTCTCGACCTGTACGACCTGGCTCTTCAATTTCTGCGAGCGTGTCTCGTCACGCAGATAAACGACCCAGCTTAGCGGTGGATCCTCTAAGCTCATGCGAATCGGATATTTTTCGACGGTGTAAAGCCTTTCGGCTACTTTCAAATGTTTTTCCTGACTTTGTAAAACGGCGCGATACTCGTCACGCCAGTGGGAATTCGCGCGCAACACCCGTCCGTCGTGATCGAGAATGGCGATCGGTTCGGCCAATTCATCGAACGTCATTTCCCATTCTCGGGAAGTGCTTTTTAGCTCTTGTTCGAGCACCAAGCGATCCAGCGCCCAGCTTACCGGTTGCAGCTTTTCGCTCAGCGAAGCCACGATCGGATCTAAATCCTTCGTGACTAAGTTGTGTTCGAACATCAGCAGAGGCGAGCGTGAAACATCTTTTTGGTGGCGCACGGTAATCAACGGAAAGCGAATGACCTTGGCGAACGGCCGCCCCATCGCGTTCGCGAGGAACTGACTATCTTCACTCTCGTTGACCCGGATTCGCGGGGAAACGACCCATTCGCCGCGCACGCGCGTGCTTATAGTTTGCGAACCGCGCAGGTAATACATATCGCCGTAGGCTTCACCCCTGGGTATAAATAGTAGCGGCGATTCAAGGCCATGGTGTTCTTTTAATTGCCGGCGGATCAACGGCAAGAGATCGGCGACGTCGAGCAGCTGCGCGAGATCTTTGATGAAGCCGATGATCTCACGGACGCGCGAGATATTTTTTTGGCTCGCCTTACGAGAATCAACTTCGTTCGTGGTTCGCTCGATCACTACTTGTTCGAGGCCGCGGTTAAGTTCTTCTATCTGGCGGTTCTGCCCGCGCATCGCTTGCATTAAGGAATTGTTGCGTTCTTTTTCGGTCTGGCGGCTCAAGGCGACGCGTACAACCTTTGAAAGCTCGGCGGTGCCGTCGGCGATGTCCATGAACAGCGCGCCCTTAAGGGTGTTGATCGCGCGCCTCAAGTTCTGCCCGGTCCAACCGTTGTCGACCAGGATGTAAGCTTTAGAAAATGAGATTTCTTCTTTATGAACGTCGGTGATTTCCGCACGGTTGATTAGGATGACGGTCGCCGCCGGATTGAATTCGCGGCCGACGACCCAATCACAACCTAAATCGTCCAAGGCCTGGAGTTCGCTCCACCAATTCGGAGCGTCTCCTCGGGTTAATAACTGAATCGTCCTACGCTCCATCCCGTTAGGATAGAGCAGGAATCAACACGTACTCAAGCTGATCGGCGACTTCGATCAAATCTCTGCGCCCGAGCGCATCGTTTAGCCCCGTAAGCATGGTCGACCACTCCGCTTCACCGACCTTTGTCGAGTGGCGCGAGAGTTCGTGCAACGTAGAGAGCAAGCTTTGAAAATCGTCTTGCACGCTCGCCATCCGGAATTCCCGGATCGCGGGCAAGCAACGGCGCGCGAGCTCGATCGCACGTCGGCTGTCGCCGGCGGGTTCAACGTGGCGGCGATAGATGGCCGTGATCGTCTGCAAGTCGGTAAAAAGATTTTTGGTGCGAACCAAAGTTTCCTCGGCCGAGCCGGGCGGTATTCGCAAACGTTCGGTCTCGAACCACTGGACAAGCGGATCGATGCGCGGATTCAGCCGGCTGATTTCGGTCAACATCTGGTCGATGTTTTTTAAAATCAGCGCCGACGTCTTGCGACGCTCGGGCACTTGGAAATTATCGATTTGCGCGAGCGCGAGTTCGCTCAATTCAAACAATCTTTGGAACCCGAGCAGATCCGCTTCGATTTCGGCTTCGGGGTAAGAGCCTTGCGTATACAAAGCCTCGATCAAGTGCCACGAAAAATCGTTGAAGCTTAACTCGTGGAGGCCGAAAGGCTTGAGCGGTCCCGTGCGGTAAGCGCAGGGACTATGAGCCGTTTCGCCGTCGAGCATTGCGCGGGCTTCTTTAGCCACGCGGGCGGGCGCGATGGATTCGAGATCGGCTTCGTAAAGCACCCGGCTACCCGAGCTCGTCGGTCCCGTCGTCCAAAAGTTTGCGGTCTCGGAGCTCAATTGCAAAACGGGCGTTTGGGTCAGCGAAGCCATCTGTGAAGGTGCACTGTCGCAACCGATGAACAACCGGCTTTCGGCTAATAATTGCATCAGGCCGGTCAACGTGGTTTGCCCGGTAAGATTGTGCACGCGATTTTGGTCAAACTGCGAGGCCACGGCTTCGGCCATGGAACGCTCATCGGGACTACCGACGAGGATCCAATTTTCATCACCGAGCGCGAGGCCTTCGCGAATTACCGCGGCCCATTTGTCGGGCGGGTAAAGTCTAAGCGATTGGCTAGCGCCTAAATGTATAACGATCTGTTCTTTACGCTCGCGCTTTTCAGGCAACGCGTGAAAGTCCTCGTCGGTGAGATCGACTTGCGCGACGAGACCGAATATCTGCGTCACGTGAAAGCGATTCGAGCGCCCGATTTCACCCTGCGCGAAAAAATAGGCGCTGGCGTCATCGGGGATATTGAGAAAGCCGTCCTCAAAACGAGTGTAACCGGTGGTTTCGGTATGACCGTGCGATAAAATATCGGCGAGGTAGCTCGATACCGGTGAGAATGAGAGATTCACGATTTTATGAAACTCAAGCTCACGCAGCGGTGCGATGGCCGCCTTCAGCAAATCGTGCGCGGCGCCTTCATCACCCTTGGTGTATACGGGCTCAAGAATATCGGCCGTCGGCCAGCTATGCGCCGTGATTCCGTTAAAACCGTTTAGCGCTTCGCGAAAACGATGACGGACCAACACGTGCAGCTCGGCCCCCGGGTGTTGCCGTTGCAACGCCTTGAGCGTGGGCCAAGTTTGGTAGATATCACCGAATCGTGCGAGTTGAAGAACTAGGATACGCATTCGTCAGTTGTTCCTTAATCATTTCTTCGAGAAGTTTTAGGCTCTTGGCATCTTTCGAGTAACCGCGGGTCGAGATAATTTTGCGCGTCGAAGTTTCTAAACGTTCGAGCACGGCTTTTAGTTTTTCGGGCGTTTCGTTCATACCTTTTCCTTTAGGGTAAACGTTTTTCTTAGACGTTTCTTCTTAAACGTACTTCTTAAACATTTTCGGTCCAGTTTGATTTCAACGTACGGATTAGCTTGGTCTTGTGTTCAAGATGCTGGTGCGCAAATTCGAGTTCGATCTGTTTTTTACGAAACTTCGCGATGTCGAGGAGGTCCGTACGCGGTGCACGTTCGCGCTTTAGGGTAAAGAGTTCTGAGCTGACCGCCAGCGTCCGGTCGCCTTCCCGCTTCTCTAGGAAGTCGAGGTGCGCGAGCACGGGCAATTCAGCATCACCGGGAATTAACGCACGAAGTTCACGGCGTAGCGCCACGCCCTCGCTGCCGAATTCCGAAAATTGTTTCTGTCGTTCACGGTTGAGCGTGATCTTCCAAGCGCAACGCTCGACGAGCGTCGTGACCAAACGAACGTTGCACTGCTCACTTAAATCCTGCGCGTACCAAAATCCCGAGCTGAGCTCGCGGCTGCGCAAGATATTCACTTCATTTTTGTAAGCGGCGGCGACTTGTTCGATGGCGGCCCAATTGCCGTTAAGTAAGGCCGACGTCGCGCCGTGGACCGCGCCTACCGAAGGCACGCCGTCGTTAACCGCGCGCATGATCAAGGAGTCGGCTTTGTAAATGCCCGTACGGCGGGAATCGCTCCAGCCGATGCTGAGCTCGACGACTTTGGCCGAGCCGGAATTAGCCAAATGTTTAATGCTCGTATCGCCGGTGACCAAAACCTGGGCACGGTTCAACAGCGCGACGGCGCCTTCGAGCGAGGTGATCGCGGGAATAATCGTAACGCCGGCGTTCGCGATAAATTCATTAATCCGGTCGCTCTCATTCGGAGCGCCGATGGCCACGATCTGCGCCGCGGGCCTTTCGCGTTTTATGTTACGGACAAAATCGGTCCATTGCGAAAGCGGCCAATTTTTCTTCTCGTCTGAAGTAAAAAGTTGGAGGGCGATCACTTCGCCTTCGCTTAAGGCAAGCGCGTCGACTTCGGCCTTACCCTTCGCGGTGGAGGTCATCTTCCAGTCGCGACCCGATTCACCGAGACCGCAAGCGTGCGCAAAAATATCCGTGTGGTGGAAGACGTCTTCAACTTCGCCGTCGGCGCGCTCATCCAGGTACCGGAACCAAGGCGAATAGAAATGCGGCAAACCTTTAAGATCGTAGGTTAGCCCGAGGCGGTCGCCGGCTTTGAGGTAGCCCGCGACCCACGCCGAGAAATGCGTTTGCGTGAGGTTAATGATCAAATCGTATTTTTCGGCGTTGATCGCGTCTAGCTGCTCTTGCAGAACGGCGAACGAAGCCAGCGTCGGCACGTCGGCTCGGTTCATGCCCTCTTGCAATTCATCGCGGTTCAACGTCCACCAGCGGCGCACGTTAGGGAGCATCGAGTGAAGTTGTCCGACGGGTTTAAAGCTAAGGACGTCGATCAGGGCATCGCCCCGCTTCGCGGCCAGGCCGTTGATCACCGGGACGGTCATCACCATGTCGCCCAAGCGTAAAAGATTGATAACGAGTATCTTCATTACTTCACCAACTCTCTTAGGGCCTTGAACAAAAGCTTTTCTCGCTCTTCGGAATTTTGCACGAGCTCGGTTTGTTCTAGATCGTAAATAGTCAACGGCATGTCGGAAGCACGGTCGATGCGCGAATGAGCGTCAAAGCCGGGAGCGTTGCGCAGCTTCCACTGCCAAGTCAGCGCGCCCCAGTCGCGGCCGAGCAATTGGGCCCGGCATTCTTCGTATACTTTCGCGTCTATCAGCAGCGATGCCGGGTGCATCAAGACAACGAAGCTGCCGAGCACGGCTTTTTTAACTTGCATGGAGGCTCGCAATTCGCGGGCCGTCTTCACGTGTTCGAACGTCACGCGGCTGGCCGGAAACATGTGCAAACCTTGGGACGCGGTTAAAATTTGTTCGTGAGTATCGATGACCAAAATCTTGGCATCGGTTCTGTCGAGAAGCTCGGCGACGTGGTGACCCGACGCCATCCCGAGCACGATCACCGTGCGCACCTTCTCAAGGAATTCGGGGCGACGATCGATCCATTCGCGCGCCTCTTGCCGCGGATTGAAACGGGAGGCGAGCAGCCGGCCGCCGAAACGAATGACCTTCTCGCCGTTAGCGGCGTCGATAATCTCGATCAAGCGTTTGTCCTTAGTTGAGCGGCTAATTGCAGCGCCTGTTCGTTCGCGGGATTCACCGCGAGTAAACGTTCAAGTTCCAACTTCGCAGAATTAGCTTCGCCGCGCCGATGGCTTAGCCAGACGAAGGCGAGCGATAACTTCTCGTTCCAGCCGCCTTCCATCAAAAAATTGCGGATCAATTCAAGAGCGCGGAATTCGCGGCCCTCTTGCGTGCTCCACTCGAGCGCAAGACCAAGCGCCGTTTCGTTGAGCGGATTGTATTGCAGAGCCGCTTCGATGTTTCCCCACGCGAGTTCCCAATCGCCTTTCATGCGATGGCAGAGCGCCAGTCCAACCCACGCTTTGTCATTTTCCGGATTGATTTCGAGCGCGGCGCGGAACTGTTCAAGGGCTTCGTCCCATTTCGCTTTTTGAATTTCGAGCGTACCTAAGTTTACGTATAAGGTGTCCGAACCGGGATTCAAGCGATGAGCTTTGAAGTAGTTGTCTTGTGCCGAATCGAAATCGCCTTTACGAACAAGAATGTTGCCGAGCGTTTTGAAAACTTCGAAGAGTCCTTTTGCGTTCTCGGGTGCGACGAGTACCGCTTGTTGCAAGTGATCGAAAGCATGATCCATTTGATCAAGCTGATATTCGACTTGCGCCAACGCGTTCAAGGTTTCGAACCGGTAATCGATTTTGATAACGTTACGAAGAATGCGAACGCTCTCGTCGAAACGATTCATCAAACGCAAACGGTTCGCCAATTCCATCGCGATCAAACTATCGTTGGGGTCGATTTGTAAAATCATGTATAGCTCGGCAAGGTCGAGCTTCGGTGATTCAACCGGCGGCTGAATTTTACTTATTAAGACTTCGGCCGTGGGCGTGTGCTGATTTAATTCCAAGGTTGCCTCCAACATGATCTTGTTGAGCAACCCCGGTGCCAAATTTGCTTGAGCTTAAAACGGGAACTGAGGTCTTTTTCTAGGCGGAGGGCTGGACGGAATCACTCCCGTCCAGTCAAATTTCTGTTACGCTTCTTCGTCGAGTTTGCCGGGTGCATCGCCCGATTTGTACGCGCCGATGGCTTTTTTGCCGGACTGGACGGTACGCAATTCACGAATGATGTTGGACTTGGCTTTTTCGATTACGGAAAGAATTTGTAAGTCCTGCGCCAAGATGCGCTGAACCATGTCGTTCTTTATATTCATGGCCGTAACCATTTCCTTTTTATTCTGATTCGATACGACGGGCGCATCACCGTGCGTGCTGGCGGCCGCGTCGATCAAACGATCGATGCAACGAACAAGATCAAGAATCGTCTCGCGCGATTGATAGAAAACTTCGAGGTTATCGAAATTGCCTTCTGAGAAGTTGAGCAGTTCGCCCTCGTTGAGCTCCAAGAACTTACCGAGATGGTAATTCTTGTCCTTTAATAAATTAATGATCGTGTCCATTTGGCCCTCCATGACCTGTATGAGAAGAATCCCTATTTGTTGCTAAGATTTTCTTCGCGCTTAATTTTTTCGAGCGCTTCCACCCATCCTGAGTAGAGCGTTTCGAGAACTTTCAATGCATCTTCAAGGGGCTTCGGTTGCCCGGTCGCGTTCGTCTTCGTCAGCTGTTCCGTAATGAACATATAGAGCTGCTCGAGGTTCTTCGCGATATCTCCACCGACTTCATGATTCAAAGTGTTGTTCAATTCCATGACGATGTCGTAGGCGCGGCCGATGTTTATTCCGCGACCCGCGATATCTTTCTTCTCGATGGCGATCAACGCTTGTTTCACGAAGCGGATTGCGCCTTCGTAAAGCATCAGCAAGATTTTTTCTTTGCTCGCGCTTTGTACCGAGGTCTTTTTATATTGTGCTACGCCACTTTTCATAACCTTATCCTAACCCTGGAATTGCCCCGCCGCCGCCCATGCCGGCCGCGGAGATCTGGCCCTGTTGGCCTTTTAATTTACTCATCGTTTCTTCAAGCTTCGCGAACTTGTTACGAAGCTGATCTTCCTTCTTCGATAATTGCCGTTCTTTATTGGCAATTTGGTCGTCCATCTGGCCGATCCGGTCCGTCAGCGCTTTCTTACGGATCGCAACCGGGCCGAAAGCCGAATTTAAGACGGTGCCGATCTCTCGCTTAACGGATGAGATCAAGCCGGTACTAAAGCCATCGCCCGCCAAAAACTTTTGGACGTCGGCCGGGCTCTTAGCCATTGTGTCGTTAAACTTTTTGTCGTCGTACTCAAGCACCCCTTGGCGATTGAATTGGATGCCGAGCTGATTCAAACGGTTGATGCTGGATTTGACGCCGTACTGCGGATTCTGCACGAGCGAGCGAATCCGCTGCTCGATACTCCGGAGTAAACTATCGCCGCCGAGCGTGCTCGACGTATCCGTCTTCTCGTTCACCTTGTTCTGACTTTGGATGAAACTTAAAACGCCGTTCAAACCATCGACGAAAGTTTTTACCTTACCGGTGACGACTTCTGTATCTTCCTTGATGCTCAAGTTCACCGTTTTACCGGGGCTCGCCTGTTTTAAATCAAGCGTAACGCCCGGCACGATATCCGGGACCTTGTTGTCCCCGATTTCAAATTCAAAACCGTCGACTTTAACTTTTCCGTTTTTGGCGGCTTTCTCTTGATCAAAGTAAATATCTTGATCGCCGTCGAGGAAATAAAGCGTCGGGTACTTAACGGTGTTGTCATTGCCGACCGCATCGCCGGAGACCATGAGCTTGAAGGGCTCGTCGGGATCACTGCGGTCATTGATGACGCTCGCTTTGACGCCAAGGCCGCTCGAGTTGATGACTTTCGCCACGCCTTCGAGCGTGCTGTTTTCTTCTTTGATATAAATTTCTTTTTCGCCCTCGGTTGTTTCGAAAGTAAAATAGCCGACGCCGATTTTCGTTTTGTCTTTGTCGGGAAAGCCGTTGGTGATCGCCGCGGCTTTTTGCGCAAGCTCCATCACTTCGACGTTCCAATTTCCGTTTACCGCCGAGTTAGGATCGACGACACCCGTGATAACGTTCGGATCACCCGACGTTAACTTAATATCAGTGAAGCCTTTGCTGCTGGCGAGTGTGCCTAAAGAGCCGGTCACGGCATTGAGTTTCGTCTCCAACTCTTGCACGAGTTTGAGACGACTCTCCTGCTTACCTTTAGCAGTCTCGATCGTCTTGATGGGAATGCGCTCGGCTTCCACCAATTGATCGACTATGTTCGGCGGTAACCCTGAAGCGAGTCCGCTGAATGAGATTTTGCCTGCCATTCATTCTCCTGCGTTCTTTTATTCTCGCAGGGGATTTTAGGAAATCGTGAGTCAATTAAATGACTACATCGCTTTGTCTAGAAACTTACCGGTCTGGCGATCTTTGTCGCGGGTGACGGACCATAGTTGGCTCTCAGAAAGCCTACGCACGGTCACGCCGTTGGGATCGACGATGTAAATCACGCGAACACCGTCGTTCACCTCGACTTTGATCACGAGGTTATTAGATTTAAGTCCGGGTGTTTCGCCTAAGGTCTTGATGGCATCGTCAAATTCTTGCTGGGATAGATTGCGTTTTGTTTCGCCTTCTTGTTGATGGCGCTTGCCGTCGGCGTCGCGATCGCTGCTCGATTTAGCGCGCGAGTTACCATCGACCTTCGGTTTCGGGTCGATCGGCTGAACAGGAGCTACGAAGACACTCTTGATATTCATCACAGTCTATTTCGGGAGAATATTCCCGGAACATTACGTCCCGTTTTGAAATCGCGACCTTTGGTCCTCAGATATTCGGTCCCCGAAACAAAAAAGGCGCCCCGGTGGGCGCCTTAAACAAACATTCGGTAATAATTTGCTTACGGGGCCGTGTACTTCAACGACCGCAATCCACCGCCGAGCAGATTATTGATGTTGACCACTTTGTCCACGCCGCTGTCCGCGACCTCGGAATCGGACGGCATTTGCAGAATGAAGCTGCCGGCCGCGAGACCCGTGCCCGTCTTTTCTATGTTCAACCCACCTTCGCGCGAGAACGTTAGGAAGACTAGACCGAAGACCTGAAGGGCATTGAGGTTCGTGTCGGCCGCGATCGTGTGCGCACCGTCGAACCAACCGTTGAACGCCGTGGTCAGCAATTTCTTAGCGCCCGCGGGATCACCGAAGACGTAACCATTGTCACGCCCCTGCAGCGCGGCCGTGCGCAAAGGATTGTTGTTTCCGGGCATCGAATACCAACGAGTGTACTCATGCGAGCTCGAAAATGAAATGTCGTTGCTCGACGCAATCGTGTTCGTGGGATTCGACGGGTCGCAATCCAATTGCTGATTGTTGTTGCCGTCGATGAAGTAAGGCTCTTTGTCACAGCGGAAGCTCGGGTTGACGTAAGGCCCGTTGTGAATCTGCTTGTTCGACGCGACTTCCGAGAAGTTTCCGTTCCCGTAGGTGAAGTATACGTCGTTTAACTGATCGAGCGTATAAACTACGGCGTTAGCAACGTTGCAATTGACGCTGCCGCTGACGATTCCGCAAACCGGCGTTGACGAGGCCGTGCCGTCGGAATCTTGAGTCGTCGTTCGGACTTCTCCGTTTTCGTTCACGAGATAGAAATTCTCAACCGTGCAATTCGCGGGACAATTGACGTAGCGGGGCACGATGTAATGCCCGCCCGCGTTCGATTCCGTGAGCCCGTCGTTACCGGTGTCTCCGACACCGATGATAACTTGCAGCGGCGTCATGTAGGCGAAGTCACCACTCGACATGACGTTCAGAGGCTGCGTGGCCGAACCGAGATAGACCCCGGTCGTCTTGTAGTTCGTCGTGATCATCGTGCCGAAAGCAGGTGCCCCCGACGAAGATATCGGCGTGTAAGATAGAACATTGTAGCTTGGGCAATTTGATCCGCCCTCCCCGCAATTCCAGCTCAGCTTTACGTTGATCATCGTGCCGGCGGGACACGAAGGACTCATGCCAAGAATCGCTTGCGTGGGGCAATCATCTTGGAACAAGGCGATTTTGATCGCCCGTTCTTGATTCAATTCATCCATCAACATGCGGCCGTCGGAGACTCGCGTGAAGCCGACGATGCCGGTGAAGCCGCTGCGGTCGAAGAAAGGACGCATGAGGTACGCGCCGGTGGCCGATTGCGTGACGGTGTCGATGCGGCGGGTGGGTTGGTCTACGGAGATCGTCGTTCCCAATCCGACGTTTACGCGTACGACGGGGTACGGCGTACCCGAAGTGCCCAGGCAAGGTTCCGAACTCGTAAGGTCAAAGCAAGGATTCGCGCCCGAACTTGATCCGCGGCGAATGTCCTCGCTATAGATCGCGAAGACTTTGCGATTGCCGGTCGGATTGTTCTCGACGTGCGTTTGCTCATTCACGAAAGAATCGATTTGCGGCATCGAGGGAACCGGGCCACCGTAAATAAGATTGGTTGCGCCGGCGTTCGAGCCCGCGCCCACCGCGGTCACCAACGCGCTGATTTGCGTGCGTCCGATGCCGAGCGTTGAGCTCAGTTCCGAGGGCGCCCATTGGACGGCACCCGCCATGAACGGAAACGATAAATGACGGTCGGTCGCGTAGCCGGGTAAGATGTTGCAACCCGAAACGGCGCAGTACGAGAGAGATGAATCGCCCCAAGGAATATTCGGGACCGCGGTCCAAGCTCCCGCGTCGTTCTTGTAATGAAAAGCGCTGTTGGTCAGTTCACCGGTCGCGCCGTTCGGTCGCGAGACGTGAAATAAACGTGCGTTCATGCCGGCATCGGCGGTTGAGTTATAGCTGAACATGATCTGATCGATATTCGCCAAGCGGTATTGAGCTTTCGAGAATAACGATTGGCCGAGCGCCGTAAGCACGCCGTCTTTCCCACCGGTCATATCTTCCGCGAAGGCCATACCGCCGTCGTCCCCGCCCCGCTCATCGCCGCGATTGCGGTTTGATTTGCTAAGCGTAGGCTGGATTAAACAGAAATTAGATATTCCGTGGAAGTCATCGGATGCGAAAGTGCCGGCGGGAAACAACGCAACGAGTCCGGTGTTGTTATTATCGCAACCAGCGGCAAGTTCCGCTTCGAATGCACCACCCGTCGTCATATTCAAAAGCACGGGAAAGTTTAAACCCGAGTACACCAGCTTCGCGATGGCGCGCGTGCAAGTGATCGCGCTTTTACCGGCGATGGTGCTTTCGCAATCGGCAAAGGCCGTAACTTGGCTCTTCGCGCCTTCAACCGATTGTTCAACAGTAGCCGGGATCGGCTTGGCAATTTCGTACGCGGTGGTCGAACTGTTCGCCTGCGCGGCGGTCGTGGTGGTTTGTAAGCCACCCGCGATGATCGCGGCTTCGGCGACCGAAGGCGGCTGCATCGCGCCGCTTTGAATTGCCGTTTCGATGGTCGACTTTAAAATCGAGATAATCGAATCCATATTCGCGACGATCGCGGCTTTGACCGCCGTGGCGCTATCACCGGTCAGACCGAGTGAATCAACCGCGGTGAGAACCGCTTGGATAATTTTTGCCGCAACGATCGTGGAAACCGGGCTGGTCACCTCGGGATCTTTATCCGCGATCTCGCTCGTGTCGGCCTTCACTACGCTCGTGTACTTTTCATTCGCTCCGCAGTTCGCGATCACTTTATAGGTCTTACCCGCTTCGAGGCCCCTAAGGGTATAAGTGCCGTCCGTGCCCGAAGTCGTGTTCGCAAGTTCAGCGTTGCTGAGTAAATCAAGAGCGGACAGCGCACAACCGTTCACCGCAAATTCGGCGAGCTTGTTGGTCTTGCCGGGCTTGTACGCAAACATTGCGCTGGGTTGAGTTCTTTGCAAAACCGCACCGGGCACCGCAAGCGTAACCGATTGCGAAACTTGACCGTAGATGTTCGGGCCAAGCGCGCTTACCGAGCCGCTATCACCGTCCGAACCGCTTGAACAACCGCCCAGAAAAATCGCGACCGACCCTAAGGCCAGCGCAACCGACTTCGAAAACTGTCTTGCCATAAAAATATGACCCGTGCCTTTCAGTTAATATATTTGAACACTTCGAGCACTTCACCAAGGGCCAGGTGCCTTAGCAAAACAAATTCGCATTACTTCGATAGGCTTTTCTTTGGCTTCAATTACTAGACCTTCGTCTTAGAAGGATGGGACCTTGGAGCAGTTTTTCTTTTGCGCCGGCCTCCATATAATAAAGAGATGAAACAAATCTTTCGCATCCTCTTGCCCACGGTACTTACTTTCTTTTTTTGGGGTTGCGGTGAAACGCAAACGACTTCCTCGAATCCCGGAACGACCGCCGAGGGCATACCGAATTTGACTCTCGGTACACCAAACACCGCAATTACCGAAGGCGAAAACGCCGTGATCACGATCGTGTTGAACCGCGCCCTGCCTTATTCGGCCAATCTCATTTGGGAAGTCATCATCGGCACGACTCGCTTCGCCGGAGCAACCGGTGCGCTCGTCGTCAATGCCGGCACGACGAGCACGCTTCTCAGCATTCCGACACTTGATAACGTGGTTTACGACGGCTCGGTCAAAGCGCATATTCGTATTCGCGATACCGCCGGAATTCTTTCGCCGGTCGAAATCAATTTCGACGTCACCGACAACGATCCCATTCCCTTCGTTAGCATCGCCGACCAACAAGGCGTTCGCGGATCCCGGATTGACCTTGCGATCGAGCTTTCGGCCGCGAGCAATCTCGAAACGGTCGTCGGCTGGAAGACGATCGATGCGACCGCCATCGCCGGCACCGATTACATCGCGGCCAACGGTACGGTTCGTATTCCCGCCGGCGCAACCCAAGCGGTCATCGGCGTGACGACCTTACCTTTGGCAAGCGATTCAAACTTCACGGTCAAATTGATTAGCGTGGAAAATGCGGCCTTCGCCGATTCGTCGGCCAGCGCGCACATCCTACCGGGTAATAACCTCGGCACGAAAGTAAGCTTCGCCGCTTCAACGTCGACGTTGAACGAAGCCGCCGTTAACGCCGACGTCGTTTTGCAATTAACGAATGCGGTCGGCGTGGACGTGGTGATTGATTTATCTGTAGAGGGTGACGCCATCGCGGGCTCCGATTACGTAACCTTTCCGACCACCGTCACGATTCCCGCCGGCGCGAGCAACGTGACCCTGCCGATTCAGATTCTCGATGACGCGATCTTCGAGCGCGAAGAAATCCTCCGACTAAGATTGCAATCTTCGACTAATGCCAGCTTCGGGCTCGAGACCGTGCACACGATTTACATCGGCGATACGGATGCTAATCCGACCATCTCCATTTCGGATGCCCAAGCGCTTGAAGCCAACGCGCTTACGTTCTCGGTCTCGTTAAGCCAAGTGAGCGGCGCGGACACCGCCTTCTCGTACCTGACCGCCGACGGTTCGGCCGGCATGAGCGATTACGTGCAAGTCGCCGGAACGGTCACGATTCCGCGCGGGCAAACGGTCGCGCAAGTATCGGTACCCACTTCGACGGATACCTTGCACGAAGAAACCGAAGACATGTCGCTCGTCTTGAGTGAAGCGAACGGCGCTACCCTACTCCGCGCGGTCGCCCGTGGTTCGATTCTTGATGATGACGTTGCACCCGCCGTTCAGTTTAGCTCGGCCAGTCAGACAATCGGTTCGGGTGTCTCGGCCGTCAGCGTGCCGATTTCGCTTAGCTTCGTGAGTGGCGCCGCCGTTAAAATTCCGTTTACCGTCGCGGGCACCGCGGTTGGTGGCTTAGATCACAACTTAGCATCGGGAGTGATCACGATTGCGGCGGGCCAAACCACCGGCACGATTTCATTTACGATCATTCGTCACGGCCCCCCGGCCAAGACCGCGATCATCACGATGGGAACACCCACCGGCGCGAGCTTAGGCGCGCAAACGAGCCACACGGTTACGTTTTAAATCCAATTCTTAGCGGCGGCGGCCTTTTGCTTCGGGCGTCGCCGTTAACGGATCGTCGGGCCAAGAATGTTTCGGATAACGTGAACGCAATTCTTTGCGAACTTCGATGTACGCACTTTTCCAAAAATTGCCGATATCCGACGTGACCTGTACGGGTCGGTAATTGGGGCCGAGCAACCTGAACGTCAAAGGTAACTTTCCATTAAGGATTTTCGGCGTAGCCGTGATTCCGAACATTTCTTGCAAACGCACATCAACGTAAGCCGCGTGGGGCTCGCCGTAATTCACTTTGTGCGCGTGCCCCGTCGCGGCTTTAAAATGCGACGGCAACTGATCATTGAAGTCTTTGACCCAGCCGCGGTCTAAAAGACTTTCGAGCAGTCCGACCATGTCTTGTTCCAAAACGGCTTTGATCGAAGTTTTATTATAGGCCGCCATTTCGATAAACTCACGTCGCTGTTCTTCGCTTAAGTGAAAGCGCGAATCATGTGGTTGCGCAAAGCGAAGCCGCTGCATCCACGCGAGCAAACCCTCGTGCTGAGTAATGAACCACTCCCACTTATCGATCAAAACATCGACGAGCTGCGTGCCGACCGAAGCCGCATCAACGGGAGTGAGCGAAGGTTCGTCCACGGGCAGATCGTCGATGTAGCGCACGCGCCTGGCGAAGAATTGACCTTTGTCCGTATCGAAGTGAATGTCTTCGCGCACTTCGATTTCATCCTTCAAAGTGGCGAGCACGAAATCTTTATTTAAGCCGCACGCGACCGAGATCATGGTGTCGGCGCTCCCGCCGCGATCCATGCCGTTTAGGGCGATAAAGAATTCGCTCTGTCGGACTTGCGTTTCGGGCGCGAGTTTGACGCCTCGTCCGCCGGTCATCAGCGCACGGTCACCACCCCGCCGGCGCCGGGCCAAACGATCTCGCTGGCTGAGCAATAAGAGTCGGCGGACCGTGTCGGGTAAGTTTTTACCGGCCGGCTTTGCACCGCCGGATTTAATCATACCTTCGAGCTGCTTAACGGCATCGACGACCGGCTGGGCGCGCAGGTGCCGCGCGCGTCCCGCTTCGAAATCGCTCAGCATCTCGAGCCGCATAAGAAGATCACATTCAAGCTGCGTCGTCGGGGCGTTGCGAGCGTCGGCTAACAAATCTCGTTCGTTCAACAGCGCCGCCATCCGCGCCGCGAGCGCGCCCTCGCCCGTGCGTTCACCGAGCGCGAGTAGCGCACCCCAACGCGGCGGTAACGGGAATTGGTTCAAACGACGCCCCAAATCCGTTAAGCGATTCGAAGAATCTAATGCACCCATCGCGCGCAGCGAGCGCACGGCCAACGACATCAATGCGGTCGGAGGTGAATCCAGCCAAGAAAAGTTCGCGAAGTCCGATACGCCCATGTGTGCCAGCAGTAAAAAGGCCTGCGCTAAATCGGAACGCTCGACTTCGGCCGGCATCTCTTCGGCCTGCGTGACTTCTTCGTGAACGGTCCAGAGCCGCCAGCACACACCCGCTTTTTGCCGGGCCGCGCGCCCCGAACGCTGGCGGGCGTTGAACAAAGCGATGCGCGACAATTCAAGCGCCGAAAAACCCGTCTTGTGGTCCGTTTCGATCACCTTGGCCAAACCGCAATCGATCACGCCGTCGACGCCGTCGACGGTCACCGAAGCTTCGGCAACGTTGGTCGTAAGAACGACCCGCGCCGATGAACCTCCACGTAAAACTTTTTGCTGTTCGGACAAACTTAGCGAGCCGTGCAGAATCTGAATTTCGCGCGGCAATCGCCGCTCTTCAAGTTTCTCACGAACGCGCATGATCTCGCCGACCCCGGGCAAAAAGACGAGCAGATCGCCCGAACGTTCACGCGCGCCGACTTCGATCGCTTGGACCACCCGCTCGATGAATTGAAAATCCGTACGCTGGGACAATGGCGTTAGCGAATGGCGAATCTCTAACGGATAAACCAAACCGGGAACGTCCACGTGAACCGAGCCCGGCAAAAAGTCTAAGAGCTTGCGCGTGTCCAGCGTGGCCGACATCACCAAAATTTTGATCGGCGAACCAAGCTCCTGCATTTCGCGCAAACAGCCGAGCATTAAATCTTGGTTCAAATTACGTTCGTGAAATTCGTCGATAACAACGAGCGAGACGCCGCTTAACTCCGGATCGGAAACAAGTTGCCGTAGCGCCAAAGCATCGGTCACAAAATTCAACCGCGTGTCGCGTGAGATCCGCGAATCGAAACGCACCTGGTAACCGACCTCGGCGCCGAGCCGCCAGCCGGTTTCTTCCGCCACGCGAGACGCCGCCGCGACCGCGGCCATTCGCCTCGGTTCAAGCACTAGAATTTTTCCGGGAACCGACTCTAAGAGCGCCGGGGGTAACCGGGTGGTTTTACCCGCGCCGGGCGTGGCGGTAAGGATAATATTCTGGTGATTTGCCACCGCCCCGGCGATTTCGCCGAGGAGTGGATCAATGGGCAACGGGCGCAACATGCCCGGCAGTATACTTAAAACGAGCGGCCTACACCACTCAAGTATTCGGGCCACGACCGGCCGCGATTGATTCGGCCAAGGCCGCGGTGTTCGGGACGCGAATGGCTCATCACGCCGAAAGCGTTTTCACGCGCGTCGCACTTCTCAGGCGTGTAGGCGCTGTTTTTCTTCAACGTTAAAGTCGCTACCGAATAAGACGGAGCTTCGATCTCTTTCCACTCGAGCGTGGGATTCTCGACCCATTCCCAAGATTCGAGCCGGCGGCCATCTTTGCTCGTCATGCCAACGGTGTTCAACGGCTGCACACGAAAATCAAAGCAAGCGGAAGCGGACGCATCGGCCAAGTTGGCTAACAAACCTTGTTTTAGGAAATCGGCATTCGCGGAAGCTTGACCGGCGTTTGCCGCGCAAGGAACGACGATGTACTTCACGGCTTGTTGGTCGCCGAGGGCGTAGGCCGTACCACTCCAGTACGTTTCCGTGAGGTAGCTGGCCGGCGCGGGGCTAAAAGTTTTCGCTAACTCCAACATGTAAGTTAGACGCTGACGCTCATCGTCGGGTCGACCGGCAAAGCCTTTAGGATCTTGCACGTGGCCTAAAAGCAAAACGAAATCTTCGAGCGAGGGAATCGGAAACACGGGCGAGTTCTGCACGACGAAATCTTGGCGACCGCCGCCCGCCGTTTTCACCGAAATCGAAAGTGCGCGACCATCGTACTCGGTATCGGGCGCAACCTTCGAGGCGGCGTTGGCGAAACGAACGCGTGCGCCATAAGCCGCGGCCTTCGCGAACAATCCGACCGACAATTCCCGGCGCAAATTCTCCGGCAAATTTTCGTTCTTCAAATCCTTCACGGTGAACTCGGCGTCGGCGCAAACACCTTTGGAGTGAGTGCCGCGCAAACCGGTGGTCGAAGCAATGTACGCAAACGCCGCGGCAAGCTTGCCCGCTTTGAATGTTTCGTAGCCTTCTGATTTTTCGAGGATGTGGGATTGGCCAAAGGCCGGGAGGGACAGCAAAGGTAACAATAACAACGCCGTTAAAATACGCATAGTTTAGTCTCCGGTTAGGGGAGACCAACGGATACACGATCGACAACGTTTAAGCTCTGAAAAAGAATACACCCAACCAAAACTCCCGGTTACACATGAAAGTGCGACCGGGTTAGGTAAGGTCCGCGGGGCTGGAGAACCCTCCCCGCTTCGCTAAAAATCCAAAGTCAAATTACATATTCAGATCTAAATTAACCGATCAGTTTCAAAGCCGACATTGGCTGTTGATTCGCCTGAGCCAAAACCGATACCGAAGCCTGTTGCAAGATGTTGTTGCGCGAGAGTTCAGCCGAAGACTGAGCGACGTCGGTATCACGGATGCGTGAGTTCGCGGCCGAGAAGTTCTCGATCGACACGCCCAAGTTTTCGGTCGTCGAAACGAGTCGGTTTTGGATGGCACCCAAAGTGGCGCGGTATCCGTTAACCGTACGTTGCGAGTTTTCCAAAACTTCTAACGCTTTACGTGCGTCCATTTTATCACCGAAGTTGAATTCAGCGATGCCGAGTTCGGCGGTCGTCGCTTTGATCTCGCCCGGTTCGAAACCGATACGATCGTTGAAATCGTCGTTGTTGATGTCGACTTGGAATTCGAAGCGCGGGCCTTCGCCGTTCAACATCGCGGTCTTACCGAAACGAGTGGTCTGTGCGATACGTTCGCTTTCCAATTTCAACTGTTGAACTTCTTTATCGATGAAGCCGCGTTCGATATCGCCGACCGTGTCGGAAGCGGCCTGAACACCTAGTTCGCGCATGCGGGTCAAGATGTTCGAGATTTCGCCCAAGCCGCCTTCTGCAACTTGAACCATCGAGATACCGTCGTTAGCGTTACGCGAGGCCTGTTGATATCCACGGATGGTGGACTTGAAAGTTTCGCTGATCGACAACCCTGCGGCGTCATCGGCGGCTTTCGTGATGCGGCTGCCTGAAGCTAATTGCGCGAACGACTTGCTGATTTCGCGTTGACTGCCGGCCATTGATTTTTGTGCATTGATGCTCGGAATGTTCGTGCTTACTCTCATACCCATGACTGTTCTCCCTTTGTCGTTGCGAAGGCAAAGCCGTACCTACTCAGCTTGGTTTCACGAAAAATTTCGTAACCCCGCTGCCCGCTGCAACATTGATTATTAAGTTTTGTTTCTCGTTCGCAGTGCTAGACGTCTTGGTCGAGCGCTGCTTACATCAAACCTTTCGGCGAGTCTGGGGATGGCTAAAGTCGCGTCGAGTGATTCTAGACGGAGGTCGCGTAAAAACGCGCTTTTTCTGGACGAAGGGAGGGGAAAACAAGGCTAAAGAACGTATCAAACAGGACTGATGTACGGTCCCAAGACCTATAGCTATCAGACCTTAGCAACCTAACCGTTAGCCTACACCGACTTTATATATATCTAGTCGGGTCCGACAGTACCCCGGGCGAAAATTGCTCCACCCGGGTAGGTAAGGTACCGGAGGGTAAAGGAAATAAACCCTCCAAATTTCTTACTTCATTATTATGTAGGTAGAAAACAAAGGCCCGTCCTCATGGGCCTCCGCAAATCATAGGACTATTAGCCGATGAGTTTCAAAGCCGACATGGGCTGTTGATTCGCCTGAGCCAAAACTCCGACCGACGCGTTTTGCAAGATGTTGTTACGCGCTAATTCAGCCGAACTTTGTGCAACGTCGGTGTCACGGATGCGTGAGTTCGCGGCCGAGAAGTTTTCAACGGCTACGCCGATGTTCTCCGTCGTCGAGATCAAGCGGTTCTGGATGGCACCCAAGTTAGCGCGGTATCCGTTCACGGTGCGCTGAGCGGTTTCCAAAACTTCCAAAGACTTACGAGCGTCCATTTTATCCGAGAAGTTGAAGTCTTCAACGCCGAGGCTAGAGACCGTCGCGTCCTGTTGGGAAGCGTCGAAGCCGATGCGATCATTGAAGTCATCGTTGTTGATGTCGATCTGGAACGCGTATTCTTGTCCCGAACCGTCGAGCAAATTCGTATCGCCCCAACGAGTGGTCTTAGCTACACGTTGCATCTCTGATTTCAATTGTTGAACTTCTTTATCGATGAAGCCGCGTTCAACGTCACCGACGGTGTCGGAAGAAGCTTGAACACCAAGTTCGCGCATACGGGTCAAGATGTTCGAGATCTCGCCCAAGCCGCCCTCGGAGACTTGAACCATCGAGATACCATCGTTGGCGTTACGGCCGGCCTGTTGGTAACCACGGATGGTTGATTTTAATGTTTCACTGATCGACAAACCTGCAGCGTCATCGGCTGCTTTGGTGATGCGCGATCCGGTGGATAGCTGCGCGAACGATTTACCGATTTCGCGTGAGCTAGCGGACATTGAACGTTGTGCCGCGATCGACGGCAAATTTGTTGAAACTCTGAGACCCATAGGGTGCTCCTTTATAGTGGTGGGCTTACATTGCCCGGCTCCCTCGACCCGATCCTACTCGGGTACTATTGAGAAAGCGCTCGCTTCCCTGCGGCTTGGGTTGAACACGTTGGAGCAGAAGAGAAGTATCCGGCAGGAGTTCAAACGAGGATTCCGAAGTTCAGTCACGTTCTTCAGATCTCTAGTCCCGCAAACCCAATCCACTGCTTGCATGACTAGCTTTTCGGCCGGGTCGAGGTGAACTAAAGTCGAGTCGAGTATAACTAGACCATCGTCTCGTACGAACTAGACTTTAGTTGAGGGATTTGGCGTGAAATCGCCGGAGGATGATGACGTAACGTGTTCTCGACTAGATCGGGCTTAGGTCTGACGGACCAAAGCCCCAGTATATTAGGCTATTGTTTGAGGCGCGCGATCGTTCGCGAGAAACCTTCGCGGGCCGCTTTCGCCAATTCAATCTGTCCTTCAAGATCTTGCGCGTGAATCATCGTCGACTGCAGCGTCGTTTGCCGGCGTTCCATGTCGGCGTCGCTCAAGGCTTCACGGGTGCGCAATTTCTCACCGCTCTTCACGTAGGTTTCCGCGATGCTCTTCGCCGTACCGGCAAGCTCTAGGGATTTCGTTAGCGTTTGGATCTCGAGGTCTACGCCTTCAAGCATGAGCTGTGCCTGCGCGAGCCGGTGGTCCTGGCCGGGGTTGCCCTCTTCCACTACGCGGAGCGCGTGATATTGCGCGGTCATCTTATATTTAGAAACATCGATCGGCAGATTGATCATGTCGACTTCGAGAGTGCGATACTCAAAATAAATCATGCTGAACTTAGATTCGGTGATGGTGCCCGACGTGCGGAGTTGTTTACTGCGCTCAAGATCGCGCTTGGCTTGTTCGAAACGGAGTTGCGTCATTTTCAGTTTACTCTGCGCCTTTGACCATTGCGACAAAGCGAGCACCTGCTGAAATTCTTTGTCGAGCGATTCGCTGGTCACGACCTGTTGGTCGCCCGCGTGCACAATTTTAAATGAGGCCGAATCCTCGGCGGCCATGGCCAACACCGGCATGAGACAAAGAGCCGTGAAAAATAGCTTCATGAAATGTCACTCCTACATATGAAGGACGGCTGAGATACGGTACCGCCCATGATTTGTTGTTTGCCGTTTCGATTTGCACTTGCCGTGCCCGCGGTCGCGCCGCGTTCCCGCGACAAACCGTTGAGTGATGTTCGGGCTTCATTTGCGAGCCGTGTCGTGAACTTACGAGTTTAGGAATTGAGTTGCGCCTTCTTTGCGCCTCCCATTACGATCACGCCATTAGCGTTTCCCTTGACAGTTTTACCGCCAGGCCACAATGCTTTTCGGCGAAACCCAATTCAATCATTCCCCTGATCGGGAGAGGTAAACCATGATCCAACGTTCTGCCAAACAAGTCTTCACCGCGCTCATCGCCATGTCGTTCTTCATCGGCGCGTGCTCCACTCACAAAGGAAATTTTAGCTACTCGGAATTCAAATCGGAAATGCCGATCAAAGCCGGCAGCTACGACGGTGAAGAACTGGGCGCGATCGAAGGTTCGCAAGGTGGTTTCGTTTGGACGTCGTGTAACGAACAATCGCGCGAAGCGGTTCAAGATCTGATCTCGAACGCACGTGCAAAAGGTGCGAACGCGATCGGGAACATCAAATGGCGCGCCGACGGCACCTCGGACCCCACTTGCAAAAAATCATGGGGCTTCGTCTTGATCTGGCCGTTCTTGTTCACTCCCCTGTTCGCTAGCTCGCACGCCGACGCCACGGCCTACAAAATCTCGGGTAAAAAAGCCGGCCTCTTCATGTTGCCGTCCGACAAGTCCGGCGACGCCGCCTTGATCACCGAAATCCTCGCCGCACGCTAAAAGGCGCTCCCCACTCCCGGGGGCGCCCCCCACTCCCAGAAGTGGGGACCCTCTGGGAATATTCTGGCCCTAGCCGTGCATTGTTGTTGAGGTAAGTTTCCCAACGAACATAAACGCGTCACCCGCCAGGGCTTATGATAAGAATTTACATTCTCGCGCTGAATTTCTGCATCCTTGCCGGCTTCGCAATCCCTGCGCGGGCCGATCGCAATAAACATAGTTGCCAGTTCGATTTGTTCAAAACCGCGGCCGTAAAACCGGCACCGGCTTCGCCTCCGCGTTTGAAACCATCCGAGTTCTTCGCCGACTTCCCCGCCCTGCAACGAAAAATTTGGTCCCACGAGTCGGCCGGTGAGAATGACCCCGCCACCTACCTGCGCCGGATACTCGAAACGCAATTGATCATCAGTCGCTTAAAAGCTCCGGCCGCAAACTTCGGGCGCAATACGCTTTTCACGACCTCCGGCAAATCACTTCTGCTTTACCTTCCCGAAGCCGCCGGCCGCCTTGAATCCGCCGCCTACGCATTCAACGAAAGCCTTGGCCGGCCGGTAAGGATTCCGACGACGGTCAATTACCTAAAGGGAGCGGTCCAAGTATGGATATTTGACGATGCCGAGGACGAAATGCTTTCGGCAGAAGAAGATCGCCTGGTCACCGACGCGGTCGCGACGGACGCGGATCTTGCGCTATTTAATTTTTTGGTTTCGATCGCGCCCGAACATGCCGTGCCCGAACATGCGCAAAAGGCCGTGCTCGATCCCGGGGCCGGTTTAGTTGTTTCAAACTTTGCCGGTGGATTTCGGTATTCCGTACGCCATTTTTTCCCCCACGTGAAAAACGTAAAAGACGTGGCGGACCTTCTTCGTGGTCAGCTGAAAAATGCGAAGTTTGATTGGGTTTCGGCCATGAATCGCCTGGATTTGGATTTGAAATTAGAGAATGTAAACACCCTCGCGGGGCGCAATCTTAACGCGACCGAAGCGCGAGATTTAGGCGCACGGCTTTGCCTGTTGAAAGCGGTCGTGAACGGCTCAAACATTTCAGACTGCCCGTTTCTTTAAGCTTATAAAAAAACCCCGGGACATGTGGGATGTCCCAGGGCGGGCTTAAGGAGACCAAGTGTCTGTGGGCGTTGGTCCCCAAACTTAGAACTCTTTAAAATTCATTTTTTGTATATGTTCGTAGCGATCCACCGGGCCCCATTCGAAGCCCGCGCGGAATTATTCACTTAGATTGCGTGGCTGACCCGATATTAAATCAGTTTCAAAGCGGCTGAGCCGTTTTGGTTCGCTTGCGCGAGGACACCGACCGACGCTTGCTGCAAGATTTGCGCAGACGTCATTTCGGCGCTCTCGAAAGCGATGTCGGCATCCGAGATGCGCGATTTCGCGGCCGAGAGATTCTCGTACTGCACGTCCAAGTTGCTGGTCGTGGTTTGCAAGCGCGATTGAACCGCACCGAAGTCGGCGCGCATCTGACCGAGTTTCACCAAAGCTTCGTCCACCGACTCGAGCGTCGAGCGGGCGCCGTCTTTGCTGTCGATCGCGATACCGTCAACACCAAGGGTGCTGGTCGTCGCGTCGGCCGACATTTTGTACTTGATCACGTTTTGCGATTCATCGGCGAAGGGGCCGACGTGGTATTCCATCTCTTCGCCCGAACCGTCGAGCAGCGCTTTGTTACCGAAGCGGGTCGACTTGGCGATCCGGTCGGCTTCCGAAGTTAACTGCTGGGCTTCTTGATCCAAGAATGAACGTTCAACGTCACTCACGGTATCCGAAGCGGATTGAACACCCAATTCGCGCAAACGAATTAAGATGTTTGAGATTTCATTTAGTCCGCCTTCCGACACTTGAATCAACGATTGCGCGTTGTAAGCGTTGTTGCGGGCCATCTTGATACCGGCGACTTGTCCGCGCAAGTTCTCGGAGATGGCTAATCCGGCGGCGTCGTCCGCGGCCTTGGTGATGCGGCTACCCGAAGCTAGCGACATTTGCGCATGTTCCATGCGCTGTTGTTGTTTCGTTAAAACTCGTTGCGCCGAAATCGACGCCATATTCGTAGAGATCCTTAAGCCCATTGTGGCCTCCTAAGCCAGTAGCCGAAATCCATTCGACCAACCATAAGCTTCGACCGCCCACATCCCATAATTAGGATGATCGACGAAACTTACAGGACAACCCTGTCTGGTTAAATTGTTGTGAAGGAGGCCCCCAGACGGAGAGGGGTGACTGACCCTATCCGTCTGGAGTTTCTGATTCTTCTATTCAGTGACTGCTGAAATGAAGTTTCGAGAAGTGCTCCAACGTGTTCAGGTAACTTATCGACGAAGGTCCAGTTTCCTTTAGGCCTTTAGTCTAGTCGAGGTCTGGGTGCAGCGCGTCTAGTGCGCGATGAGACGAAGGATTTGGGATAAAAATTAATTTTTAAACTAGACCAAAGTCGCATGTTAACGCTTTGCGTTGCAGCGAGTTGTGGGCGTTTGTCCTCAACAAAAGGAGGCCGAGGTCCTATCCTCATGCGCTTAAAGGGAGTTGCCATGAATAAAACCTGCGGTCTGATCGTTGCCATCGCCTTTACCCTCACCTTCTTAGGTTGCGCCACGACGAAGACGTCACCACCGGTCGATCCACCGGATGAAAATCTTTGGCTCGAAGAAGTCACCGGTGAAAAACCGCTCGCTTGGGTGAAGGAACGAAATGCCGAAACGGCGGCGGCCCTCGAACAACTGCCCAACTTCAAACGCAACGAAAATGAAATTAAAGCCATCTTGCTCGCGAACGACCGCCTGCCTGCCGTCACCCAAAGCGGAAAATATTTAAATAATTTCTGGCAAGACAAGACGCACGTGCGCGGCTTGTGGCGCCGAACGACGATCGAAGAATACAAAAAGAAATCACCGAAGTGGGACGTGTTGATCGACTTCGATAAATTATCGAAAGAAGAAAACGAAAACTGGGTTTACAAAGGTGCGAGCTGCTTACCGCCCGACAACCAACTCTGTTTGGTGATTCTTTCGCGCGGCGGGAAAGACGCGAGCGTCGTGCGTGAGTTCAATATTTCACACAAGTCGTTCGTAAAAAACGGATTCACCTTACCCGAAGCGAAGAGCCGGGTTTCGTGGGTGGACGCCGACACTATCTTAGTCGGAACCGACTTCGGTCCCGGCTCGCTCACGACTTCGGGATACCCGCGCATCGTAAAATCTTGGAAACGCGGAATGCCACTTACGTCGGCGACCACGCTGCTCGAAGGTAAGAACGAAGACGTCAGTGTCTCGGCCGGCACGTTCTTCACACCGAAGGGAAACAAAGTGATCGGCGCACGCTCGATCACTTTCTACGACGAAGAAGCCTTTGAACTCACGCCCGAGGGGAAATTTAAGAAAATCGAGAAACCGCTCGATGCCCAGATCGTTGCCTGGCTTAACGGACAAAACATCATGCAACTGCGCTCCGACTGGCAGGTGCGCGGCGAGAAATTCAAGACCGGCAGCCTGATCGCGCTCCCGATTATCGACGGTGGCCAACCAAAGATCATCTTTCAGCCCAACGATAAGCAGTCCATTGTGCAAGTGGAGCAATCTAAAGATGCACTTATCATTAACTACCTCGACACCGTTCAAGGCAAACTGGCGCGTGCGTACCTCAAAGGTGACACTTGGATCGTCGAAGATCTTCCTTTCCCCGCGAAGGGGGATATCGGTTTAAGTTCGGTTGATTCGTACGGCGATCTCATTCTTGCGACGTTCGAAAACTTTTTGGTCCCAAACTCGATCATGATGGCCAGGGCCGGGATCGAGCGACCCGCGGTTGACGTCAAACCCGAGACCTTAAAATCATTGCCCGCGCGCTTCGATGCCGCCCAATTCAAAGTCGAACAGCTTTGGGCCACGAGCCGCGACGGAACGCAGGTGCCTTACTTCTTCATCTCGGATAAAAAAATGAAAACCGACGGCAATACGCCCGTTCTCATTTACGGTTACGGCGGCTTCGAGGTATCGCAAGGGCCCTACTACCCCGGCGTCACCGGCAAAGTTTGGCTTGAGAAAGGCGGCGCCTACGCGCTCGCCAATATTCGCGGCGGTGGCGAGTTCGGTCCCGGCTGGCACCAAGCTGCGCTCAAAGAAAATCGGCAGCGTGCGTTCGACGACTTCATCGCCGTAGGTGAAGACTTGGTGAAACGCAAAATCTCAAATCCCAAGAAAATGGCGATCTCGGGCGGTTCAAACGGCGGCTTGTTGGTCGGCGCTACTTTTGTCGAACGTCCCGATCTTTTCGCGGCCGTAATTTGCAAAGTTCCGCTATTAGACATGCTTCGTTACAACAAATTGCTCGCGGGCGCATCGTGGATGGCCGAGTACGGTGATCCCGCCGATCCGAAGGTCAGGCCCACCATTCTTAATTACTCGCCTTACCAAAACGTTAAACCCGGCGTGAAATATCCCGAAGTTTTCTTCATCACTTCGACGATGGATGATCGCGTCCATCCCGGGCACGCAAGAAAGATGGTCGCGCGCATGAAGGCGCAGGGGCACCCTCTCCTGTATTTTGAGAACACCGAAGGTGGGCACAGCGCCGCCGCGAACCTCCTTCAACGCGTAAAGTTCTCCACGCTTGAGTACACGTTCTTGCAAGATCGCTTACTGAAAAAGTAGCGGAGTATTAACCGTTTCACCGGCTTCCCCGGTCACGAATATACAGGGGGAGTCGATGCGCTTTTTACCCGTCCTAATCATTTTAATCTCCGGTTGCGGAAAAACTCACGACAACTTCAAAGGTGCACCCGTTAGCGACGGCGCGCTTGCCGTTACCGAGCCCGCGCAGCGAATCGGTGTCGCGCCCGCGACCGGTGTGCAATGTCCAAACGGCGGCAGTGTCTACACGGTTTACGCGGACGAAGATATCTTGAGCACGCAGGTAATCTGTAACGGTGTTTCGGGCGCCGACGGCTTCAGCACGCTCTTCGCGGTCCAGCGCGTGACGACCAATTTCTGCGCCGCGGGCGCGGGCCTGCAATTAAATTTTGGTTTAGATGCCGATCGCAGCTCGAGGCTCGAACCGTCGGAATACGGGACGCCGCAGATTCTGTGCGACGGCATGGCCGGCCAAACCGGCGCGGCCGGAGCACCGGGCGCCGCCGGGACCGACGGCGTCGGCGTCACTTTCCAAATTATTCCCGCAACGACGGCAATGTGCGCCGCCGGTGGTAGCGTGATCATGATGGCCTCCGATGATCGGCGCACCGGCGTGTACGATCCGCTCTCCGCGCATCAACAATCGGCGACGGTTTGTAACGGTGCGAACGCGGCGGTGTCACCTTACCTGCCGGTAGCAAACATTTACGTTTGTGGTCAGAGTGGTCCTTACGACGAAGTGCTTTTGCGATTGAGTGGCGGACAACTGCTCGCGTCGTTTAGTCAAAACGCGAACGGCAACAACACGCGGCTCACGTTTTTACCCGACGGCAATTATCAAACAACCGACGGTCGAAACTGCGCGTTTACGCTGACGACCGCCAACGGAGTAAGATCGATCGCGTGGGGCAATCAAACGCGAGCCTCATGGCCCACGCAGTAAATTATCCGTCGAGAAGACGAAGGGCGCGCATCGCCGAACTATTAGCCTGCGCGATGACCGACGTGCCCGCGTGTTGCAGCACTTGCGCTTGCGTCAGTTTCGAAACTTCTTCGGCCATATCCGCGTCGACAATATGACCACGGGCCGACTCTAGATTCTCGGCCTGCACGCCGAGCGTATCGATCGCGTATTGAAAGCGGCTTTGTACCGCACCGAAGCCCGCCCGCGCGCCGGCCACGTGCGAAATTGCCGAATCAAGTTCGCTCAAAGTCGAAAGCGCGTTGCTCTGATCGGCGACGTCGAGCGCATCGATCCCCACATCACTGGAAGTTGTGTTGGCGTCGAGCCTGAACTTAATTACGTTTTCCTCGCCGGCGTAAGGTCCCACTTGAAACTCGAATTCCTCGTTCGAACCCGTAAGCAATTGCTTTTGCCCGTACCGGGTCGATTTCGCGATCCGGTCGAACTCCGAAGTGAGCTGCTGGAATTCCGTGTCCAGGTAGCCCCGTTCTTCATCGCCGATCGTGTCGCTCGCGGCGTACACCGCGAGTTCGCGCAGACGCACGAGAATATTGTTCTGTTCGTTAAGCCCGCCCTCGGCGGTCTGCACCAAACTGGTCGCAGATTCCGCATTAAACTTTGCCTGTTTAGTCCCGCCTATTTGCCCACGCAAACTTTCCGCTATGGCGAAACCCGCGGCGTCGTCCCCGGCCCGCACGATGCGGCTGCCCGAGGCAATCGTGCCTAGGGATTTTTCGATTTGATCGTTTGCTTTGTTGAGATACCTGGCGGCCTGAATAGTCGCGGTACTTGATCCGATTTTAAAAGCCAAATGAGCACCCTCCTTTTCCCGATAGGCTTCCAAACCTGACCCCCGTCACGTTCTGAAACACCGGAATTTTTTTAGCGCCCACAGACAAAAATTAAGTTCATTTCAGCAGTCACTGAACTTATCGTCGCAACGCGTTATAACTGAAGGATTATTTTATGTGCTGCGTTAAGTACTGGAGATCAAACGTAAATGTCGATCAGTTGACCGATGTCTTCGGCCTGTTGGACCGACTGCAAGGCTCTTGCGTAGAGGTGCTTGGCCGATTTGGTCGCGGGCTTCTTACGCTTCTCCTGATTGACGAAGCGTGCGAATCGAAGAAGTGCTCCGCCCTGATCCGGATCGCGGTCACCGGTCTTCGGAAATCCGGCCGGGCTCACGGATTGCGGTCCCGCCCGTTTCTCGGCTCTCGTCTGATGTGTGTCCGCCTTACGGATAAGATCCACGGCCGAGTAAATCATGGACCTTAGATTACCAGCCTCGCGACCGACCGCGTAAGAATCCCGCCGCGTGTCTCACTTTGATGCGAAGGCTTATAAATTAGGTCTATTTAGTAAACATCTTCTTAAATGAAGACGTATCAACCACCTGCTTTAGGCGGCCTTCGGTCGCGAGTTCCCATTCGCGACGCAACAAACTTTTAGCTTCTTCGCGCAGACGTTTCGGGTCGTTACGCAAAGCCGCCCAGCCGGCGGCGTTCTTTTCTTCGAGCATCAGCGTGCACAATTCGCGTAGACCCTTGTCCTCGCTAGCCGTGGTTTTCAAGACGGAAACGGATTTTGCGGCTTCACCGTCATGGACGGCGGCTTCAATTTCGCGCGCGAGACCGTCGGCGCCCGGTCTATCCGCTTTGTTTACTACAAAGATGTCGGCAATCTCCATCAATCCGGCTTTCATCGCCTGGATCGAATCGCCGCTCTCGGGCACAAGCACCACGCAGACTTTGTCGGCAACGTGAAGAACATCCAGTTCGGTTTGCCCGACGCCAACCGTTTCGATCAACAGAACATCGAAGGCGCAAACATCGAAAGCGCGAGCCATGAGGAAGGCGGCGCTCGACAATCCACCGAGCGAACCCCGGGTCCCGAGTGAACGGATGAAAACACCGCCGTCGAGAAAATGCTCGGAGTAGCGAATCCGGTCTCCCAGAATGGCGCCCTTGGTGAACGGACTCGACGGATCTACGGCGAGCACACCGACGCGTAAATTTTGGGCGCGTAAATGTTTAATGAGATGACCCACGATCGTGCTCTTACCCGCGCCGGGCGGGCCCGTGATGCCAAGCCGGAACGCCGGTTTAACGGGATTAAGCAATTCCTCGAGCAAGGCCTCCGAGGTTCCGGCACGTTCGAGCCAGGTAAGAAACTTAGCAAAGGCCTGGAAATCTCCGGCTTTAGCATCCACCAACAATTTTTGCCCATCTTCGGCACTCATACGTAAATCGCCTCTGTCGTTGTAAACCCGCAGAAAGAGTAAGGTTTAAGGGCACCAATGTCTAGCTGTCGAACCGCGCGACAGCGGCCATTCCGAGTCTCAAATTGAGATTTAAAAAACCTCAATGTTCCGGTCACTTACGCAAGCCTCCCGGGGCACGAATGATGCGTTAGTAAGTCTACGAGGAGCTACTTATGAATGACATGAACTGGAAAACTTGGGCTTTGGTTATCGTGGTTGCGATGGGTATTACCTTCGAAGCCATCAAACGTTTGCCCAACGACAATTCAAAGTGGACGGCGAACAATCTCAAGTTCGAGAATGCGAAATCGACGCCTTATCAGGTTAAATACAAGCGCGTAAATTCGAACACCGCGCCCGGCATCTTACCGATGAAGACGCAGGTCGTACACGTCGCCGGCAACGCCGCCGTGAACCGCGAGACGATCGAAAAATTCTTGGCCGCGAACACCACACACACCAGCGAATTCAATCACGCCGGCAAAGGTGCGGAAGGCAAAGATGCGAAACTCAAGAAGAAGAAAAAAGACGACGGTGATTACGAGATCATCATTGATCCCCGTACCGGCAAACGTTACCGCCGCAAAAAGAAGAAAGTAGCGAAGGTCGAAGAAGTTAAGGCTCCGGAAGTTGCGAAAGAAGAACCGAAGAAGGAAGAAGCGAAGAAAGATGACGACATCGATGGTTTGATGAACCAAGCGATCGCCCAGGGCGGCCTACCCCCGGTCAACGACCAAGCCGATAGCCCCCACGTTGATCTTGAGGAGTGGAAGCGCCGGTTGTTGACCCGCCCCGACGCCGCCGAAACTCGCCGCTTCATCGAACATTACAAGAATAGCATCGTGACCGCCGAGATTTTCTACAAGATTACCGCGCTAATGATCGATGATCCGCGCCCGCCGATGAAAGATCTGGGCGTACTCTGCGCCGGGCTAACCCCGTCGGTGTTGAGCTTTCAAGTTCTCGCGGACGTCGTTAAAGAAGAACGCTCGGGCAGCAATCTACGCAAATATTCCGAGAGCTTTATGAACACCTATTCGTCCCTCGGTAATCTCTACGTACTTGAACGCGTTCTAAAATCGCCTTCGTCGTCATTCATGGCGGTGCAGGCGACGAAGCGTCTCGACACGTCGGCAAATACTTACCTGGCGCCTTCGAAGAACAAACCGCCTAAAGGCACTTCGACGACCGCAGCGGCTTCGCACTCGAACGCCAATTACTTCCGTCGCTTCGTGACGATCTTGCAAACCTTGGTGCGCAATCCCGATGCGCAGGTGAACGAGCAAGCGCGGCAAACATTGGCCACGATCAACACGTTGATGTCGGTCAACGGCGTTCCCGCAACCGTCACGCCCCCGGCGAACGGAAGCACGCCGCCCGCGGCCGCGAACACCCCGCCGGCCCAAGCCTCGACACAGCCCTTATAGACCGACGGCGCAAAATCACCTATTCTTTGGTGCATGCGCCCCGCTCTTCTTTTTTTATTTTTATTCACGTGCCAAGCAAACGCGTTTCAGATTCCGAAAGGTTTGACGGCCGGCGATCGTAAAGAAGTCGTGCGGACGGTAGGATTGAATTCGGCGAACAAACTTCTTACGAATCCCTACCCGCTCGGCGGCTATTCCGGTTTTGAGATCGGTTACTCGATGGAGTTCGTCAACGTTCGCGACCTTCGCCGCTTGGGCTGCACGCCGGGTGGCGCGGGTTGCGCGAACACCGGCTACTCGGACGATACCGAATGGCGTTTCTCGCGTTTGACGATCGGCAAAGGCCTCTACAATGACGTCGATTTGTTTTTCTCGTTCATTCCGCCAACCGGGCCGGAACGCATCAGCGATTACGGCGGTTTCTTGCGTTGGTCTTTCTTCCAAGCGCAATTCTTGCCCATCAACTTATCCGCATTGGTGCATTTCAATCAGCTCAACTTCGAAGATATTTACATGAACCGCAACGTCGGCGCCGAACTTATCGCCGGCGTAAACGTCGATAACTTCGCGCTGTACTTCGGCGGCGGCGTGGTGGAAGCGCGCGGCACGTTTATCGGACCCGACCTGAGCGGCGTCTGCGCAAACGACTGCCGCGTGGGCGCGGGTGATCCCGATTTGAACACCGGCAACCGCACGGTTTCGAATTCGCTGCGCGAAACACATACCGTTATTGGGTTGTCGCTTCATTACGACAACCTCTTCGCGGCGGCGCAGGTCGACCGGTACCGCGACGCGGTTTACTCGCTCAAAGCGGGGCTGAGATTTTAGAGTTTTTGAATACGTTCGAGAATGGACGTCGTGCTTTTGCCCGGATGAAAAGCTAAAGACTTAACTTCGCCACCGCGCGCGAGTACGAACGCACTGCCCACGATTTTTTCGGGCGGCCAGTCGCCACCCTTGACCAAGATATCCGGCGCAACCGTTTCGATTAACGAAAGCGGAGTGTCGTCACCGAACATCAACACGAAATCGACCGAGGCCAACGAGGCGAGCATCTCGGCGCGTTCATCTTCGTTTACTACCGGGCGCTGTTCACCCTTCAGGCGTTTTACGGAGGCATCGCTGTTGATGCCGACCACGAGCAAATCGCCGAGCGCGCGGGCGTCTCGTAGATAGCGCGCGTGGCCCACGTGCAAGATATCGAAGCAACCGTTCGTAAACACCACGCGCGGCGGGCGGCGCGGTGACATATCTTTTCGCCGGGAAATTTCTTTTTTAAATTGATCGAGGGTAAGGACTTGGCCCATCTTCGCTGCGCCGGAACTCTACACGCGCTGGCGGTAGAGTTTTACTCCGCTTAGTTGCCCGGCGATATCGCGGCCGATGAGTAGCGACACGAACGGCAACAAAACCACGCCGGTGATGACGTTTAACAAACTGCGGAAAGCCACCTTAAGCGGATAGCTACCGAGGAGTTGTTCGTCGTCTTGGCCGATTTGTAAGTCAAAAGTCCATTCGCCGAGCGTGCGCCCGAAGATCGCGCGTGAGATGACGACGTACATTTGCATGACGGCTAAGAACATCAAACCGAGCGCGATTTGGGTCATCACGTCGCGATTCAAATTCGCGAGCACCAGATTCAAATCAACTTTCGTGACCGTAAGCGATGCGGCCAGGAAAACCAAACCGAGCGCGGTGCAGATGATAAAATCTAAAATGGCCGACGGCACGCTAACGGTGGCGGGCATGAGTTTACGTTGCGGAGAATCGGCGGCGCCACGGCGGGTGCCGACGCTATTTAACTGCGCTTGTGACTCTTTTTGTTTGATGATCGCGGGCGTGCCGGGCGTCGCGGGCATCGGCTGCTTATTTTGCTTAATCGGCTTCGGGCTTTTGTAAGCCTCGGGTCGCGGGAACGGCGATTGAACGGGACGTTCGGGCACGCCGAGATCGATGTCCATCGCGTCTTTCGCGAGCGGATTCTTAGTCGCGGGTGATTTCATTTGCTCACGGGCTTGGCGCGGCAGCGGCTCGGTAAATTGTAGATCGGCCGGAGCCGAAGCTTTGCGCGCGAGCGGCGTTTTTTCGAGCGCCGATAAAACGTCATCGAAGGTATGCTTCTTAACGGGCGCTTTCGGAATTTCGTCGAGCATGTTCTTCGGGATCGAGAGGGGAATTCCCTGTAACTCGTCTTCGAGAACGCCGGAATTTTTTAAGCCGTCTTTAAGGCTTACTGATTTTTTATGGAAACCCAAACCATCGGTCAGAGGTTTGAATTCAAATTCGTCAAAGGGATCCATACTACTTGTACTCATCTGGTCACCCTCACCTACCGCTTAGCATTCCGAATTCATACTTTATGACGCTCACCAGAGCCACGCAAGCCGTTTCGACGCGCAGAATTTGCTCGCCCATCGACGTCGGGTTGAGACCGGCCTTCGCGAACATCTCTACTTCGCGCACCGAGAAACCACCTTCGCTGCCGACGAAAACCCAAAGGTGGTCTAGTCCGCGCGACTTCAGCTCATTCAAAGCAGACGAAAGTCCCAGCCGAGACTCGCCCTCATAAGGAAATAGACCACCGGTCCCGGCATTTCGGCTAAATTCACCTAGCAATTTGTCTAGGGTCACCGGTTCGCCGATTTTCATAAGGTCACCGCGCCCTGATTGTTGAGTCGCGCCCTGCACGAGCTTTCGCCACCGCGCCATGCGATTTTCGGAAAGCTCACCGACTTTGCGCAAAAAGCTGTAATCGGAAACGAACACCCGAACCTCGGAAGCTCCGAGTTCGACACACTTTTCAACGATCCAATCCACCTTCGGCAGCTTAGGCACGCTCACGCAAAGGGTGATGAAAGGTTTGGGCATCGGGGGTAACGCGCGGGTGGAAAGAATCTGCGCGGTCATCTCGCTTCGCGATTCGTGGGTCAGCTCAACGTGATGAGCTTTCCCGTCACCGGCCAAAACTTCGAACTGATCACCGGTTTTGAACCGGCAAACGTCTCGGATGTGGTGAACCAAATCCCCGCGTAAATGTACTTGCGAACCGTCGATGCCGTCGGGCTCGATGTAGAAACGTCTTAGTGCCACGTTAAATCCTCGTCGCGTAAAGGACCCAGTCGCCTTTTTGCCGGCGCTCGAGCCAATCGGCTTTGAAGCCGGCGAGAAAATCTTTTTCGCGCTCGGTAATGATACCGGAGACGATCAGCCAGCCGCCCGGATTCAAGCGCGCCTTAAGCGAATCTTGAATGCGGACCAAAACACCGTCGATGATGTTCGCACAAACGACGTCGAACTTGTCGTCGAGGTTTTCCACCTGTCGCTCGTCCAGTTCGATATCGCCGGTTTTATTCAATTCAAAATTTTCCTTAGCCACCCGGCGTGAATCCGCCTCGATTTCGGTAGCGGAAACTTTGGCGATCTCTAATTGTTTGGCGAGGATCGCTAGGATGCCCGTACCCGTGCCGACATCCAGTAAGCTCTGCGGCTTTTGTTTTTGCACCACTTCGAATAGAAATTCGGCCACGAGCTGAGTGGTTTCGTGGGTGCCGGTGCCGAAGGCCATGCCGGGATCTACCATGATGGGAAAGCTCGCTTCCGCGGGCACGGGCAACCAACTGGGCACGACCCAGTGGGCGCCGACCAGCGAGAACGGCACGAAGCCCTTCTTCCATTCGGCGAGCCAATCTTTATTTTCTTCCCCTTTGATGCGCAACATGACCGAAGGGAAACGTGAACGTACGAGCTCGATGAAACCGGGAGCGGGCAATTTACCGAAGTAAATTTCGAGATTTCGTTTTTCAGGAATTTTCGTGAAGACGTCTTCTTCACCTTCGGGTTGCTCAAAGGGAAGCGACTCGCTCATGCCGAGGGCGCCCCAATCAAAAGCATTTACGCTAAGAAATTCTTCGGCGCGGGCGTCGACGTTCGATAGATGCACGACAAAATACTGACTCACTCTTTTTTCACCAATCCGTTAATTACGTTCACTTTAACTTTCAGCGCGTTTTTCGCGGCTGACCGGGGGAAGAAATCTTTTAAACCGTTCTTCACTTTGACTTCGAAGTCGTAGGTCCTAGCCGGATCCGTTTTGATATTTACCTTGCCGTTGTCGAGCGCGATGTCGAGCGGACCGCCGGGCTTTTCGATATCCATGTGGCCGTTCACGCCTCGCACTTCGGTCGCCAGTCCGAGCGGAACGGCGACCGCGCACTTAACTAAATTCAATTTATCCAAGTTCAAGGTCATCACTCCGGCAACGACGGCCACTTCCGGTGCCGTCTGCGATGCGGCCTTACAGTCCCAAGTGATTTTACGGCCGGCCGCGACCGAAAGATCGAGCTTTGCCGTATTGAAAGGAATCTTGAGAACGCGAACCGAACCGGTCAGCGTCTCTTCACCTTTCACTTCGACGCCGTCGCCGCCGCCGGCATTGACGAGTAGATCACCGATTTTGACTTGCCCGATTTTTTCGTTCACGTCGATGAGGCCGCCGAGCAAAAGGATTCGGCCTTTTTCATCGTCTATTTTGACGAGCGGACTAAAATACCAAATTGCCGACATACCCGCGAAGAACACGAGTCCGAAGAAGGCGACCGTACCGATCGCGAGCCACTTGAACCATGCGCCCCCGCGACGGCGGGGCCGCTCAACGGCGATTCCCTTCTCGGCTAGATATTTATGCGCAACCATCTTCGGCGAACCGAGATCCTCAAGGACGCGGTCGATCGCGCGCTCCGGATCCCCCGTCATTTTCGCTTCGGCATCGATTACGTGAGCTTTGATTTCGGTGATGATTTCGGCGCGCCGGCTTACCGGCAGCGGCTTCAACTCGCGGTCGAGCTGTAAAAGGTAATGCTCAAGTTTGACTTCACGGTTCATAATCTTGCCCTCACTTTCGTATCTTCGATACCAAGTCGGTCATTCTTAGAAACTCATCTTCCATTTCGTTAAGCGATTGAACGCCTTTTTTCGTCAGCGCGTAGAATTTGCGCGGGTGCCCCTTGAGGTTCGCGGTTTCCCACGTCGAACTTAACAGCCCGTCGCCGGTCATACGACTAAGCAACGGATAAAGCGTACCCTCTTTTAAGGTAAGTTCGAGCGACGCCAATTTTTCCAGGATTTCTAAACCGTACATCCGCTTTTGCTGACGGATAAGGAGCAACAAACAAAGCTCGAGGTAGCCCTTTTTAACCTGCACGCGCCAATTGTCGAGATCCAATTGCATACGACTATACCTAGCCAAGCTAGGTATACCGGTCAAGCCTGGTCGTCGCGGATTACGCGCTACTGCAAGATGGGGGATTCGACCGGCGCCTGGGTCGGCGGTTCGGGATTAGGCGCCGGAGCTTCGCTAGATACTTTCACGGAATTAACCACGATCTGCGCGGGTTCGGGCCGGGACTGAGGCTGGGGCGCGGGGCTCGAAGCGACGGGTTCAGCCGCACTCTCGGCTTCGGCCTTTTTCGAATCTTTGCCGGAATCTTTCTCGCTCGTTGCGCTATCCATGTCTAGGCGGTCGCCCACCATGATGAAGTTGTCTTCGAGAATGGGCGCGTTTTCACGCGTGAACTCCGAGAACAAACGCGCAACCGAGATCCCTTTTTGCACGTGGATGATCTTGATTTTAGCGACCTTCAACTGCAGGTCGCCGGCCGAGCGGTTTTGGTAATTGTCGTAAAGAGGCATGCGGCGCTCAACGGTGATGACCATGCCCGAGTTCAAACCCGATTCACTGCCGCCGTTGATGTAGAAATCGCGGTAAACTATTTCGGTATCGGACATCGGTAAATTTTTACGCACATCAAAGATGGTGAGATCGCCCGCGAACGCGGCGTTCGAGACTGCCAAGCCAAAGACCAAGATATACTTCACGGCGACCATCCTTATTTGATGTTCAGGGGAAAACCCTTACCCGTCTCTAATCGGGAAAAATTTGCCGCGGCTTAACGTCTAGCGACTACGGTCGAGGTTTGTATTATGGTCCGCCCCATGACTGCCTTATTCATCTTTCTTACCGCTATTCTCGCCGCCGTTTACTTCAACAAGCGCCGTTGGTCGCTGGTCTTGGTCGCGCTGCTCGCCATCCACCTGATGCTTTCGGGCAGCGGCATCGTCACACGGACATTACTCAGAAATTTACAAACGGCCGCGCGCATCGACCCACCCGAATGGCGCACGCGCAACGTAGTGGTCGTGCTCGGCTTCGGTACGGTGAAGTGGACCTCGCCCGAAAGCGTAACCTCGGCGTCGTTTGCTTACGCCCGCCTGTTCGAAGGCCTGCGGCTCTATAAGGATTGCGTGAAGACGGCGAAGGTTTGCCGGCTGCTGGTGAGCGGCGGCGATCCCATGCGCAACGGCGAGGCCGAGGCCGACGTCATGGCCCGCGAGCTTGAATCGGCCGGGGTTCCAAAAGGTGATTTGATCATCGAGAACAAGAGCAACAACACATTCCAGAACGCGAAGTACTCGGCGCCCCTACTCGAAGGCTTCGACCGCATCCACTTAGTCACTTCCGGCGTGCACATGCGGCGAGCGATGACCTTCTTCACTCACTTCATCAGGGACGTGACCCCCGCACCGGCCGACCGTATGAATTCGCTGCTCACGATTTTGCCGGTTTCGCCGAACTTAATTTATTTTGATTTTGCCGTGCACGAGTACGCAGGCATGCTTACGTACCACGTCTACAACTGGATGGGCTGGAACCCACCGCCGGTTTCTAAAGTGGACTAACCTTCGACTTCGGGTGGGCGCGGGAGTTTGACCGCGACGTCGGTATAGGCGGTTTGATTTTTGATCGAGGCCGAAGGATTTTGCACCACGCGCTGTTGGAGGCGGGTGAAAATCGGTTCGCGAATCGCTAAGGAATTGTCTTGAAGGACGCACTGCCGGGCCAAACGTTTGGCCACGTTAATCACGATCGGGGCCTTAAGATTGGCCGTCATTTGCGTCGGGTCTTGCGGAATAGTGATGATCGCGAACGAGCGCGTGCCCTCTTTATTGGGCAAATTCAAAACTTCTAAATCGTGTTTGGTCAGCGAAACGGAGTAATTCGAAGTGAAAAGCTCGGGCTCAAGCAGCGGAAAGGCAATTCCGGGTTCGTCGCAGGACTGAAGCCAGGCAAAGATTTCGTCGGAGGGATCATCCAAGAGCACGAACCGACGTAGCTCATTGAAGCCCAGCAAACCTTCCGGAAACTGGATTACGTCATCAGTTGTGATGGATATAACGCCAAAACGACTCGTATGAACTGTCACCCAACCCCCCTCTTCAAGTTTAGGATGCCCCTACTTATAGGGACTCTTCAACTCTAAATGCGGGTTAATAACGCACAACGAAAATAGGAAGGGAGCGCGACAGCGATCCCGTAATATGCGGCTTTACTTAGACTTAAGAAGTTCGGCGACCGCTTTTGAGCTGTCGCTGGTCGTGCTTGCCGATTCTTGATTTTGATTTTGAATCGCTAGATAGACTTCTTCACGATGAATCTTCGTGTCTTTGGGCGCTTCGATACCGAGGCGCACTTGTTTGCCTTTGATCTGCACAACACGAATTTTAATATGATCGTCGATCGCGATGCTTTCGCCGAGTTTACGCGTAAGGACCAACATTCCAGACTCCTTCAACATCCTAGTCAAAGCTACGCTCTGGGGAGCAAGATGACTGATCTACCCCAGGCGAATCTCTCTACGGCAGATTCTTAAGAATGCTTTAGGTAGTCTTATGAGAGACGAAAGTCAAGGTAGCGAACCCGCGCTCGTGAGTTGCGCGCAGACGCTCTGGAGTGGCCGGAAATAAACATCCTCCCCGTCTGAAAATTTACATGGGCGACCAGCCTTTGCGCTCTGGTCGAGGACCACGGCGAGCGTGCATTCCAAGGCTAAACCTTTATCCGGTTTCTTCTTCCAATCGGCGATGATTCTTTCGCGAGTCGCTTCGGAATTATGAGCGGCCGAGCGCAATCGTTCACGAATTTGCGAACGGAAGGCGGCCAATTTTTTGGCTTCGATCATGGTCGAATTGTTCATGGAATCAAAGGCTTCGGTAGACCCGCAAACGACGTCGCGCCAGAAAACTCCGGTTTTAGATTTTTTGTCCTGCGCCCATTCCTTGTAAACCGATAGCGTGTCACGGATGTCATCATGAACGCTCTGCGGTCCGGGCAAGTTCACGGTTTCGGTTCGCGCAACGGGAACCAGCCGCGCTTCCCCTCCCGAGGCCAACGTCTCGGCGTGGGCGAATTGAAATGCGGGTGCGATCAACAACAGCGACAGAATAAGTTTGTTCATGCTTTATCGTTACTTCAACGTACGTGCCGCGCGGGCGCGAAAATAAGCGATCGCCGCCGTCTCACATTGAGACGGTGCCGTAACTGGTCAGGCGGTGCGCGATTATTTAATGAAGTCGAGCAAACTCGGCTGAATCAATTTGCCGGAGGTTTGCAAGGTCGCCTGCAGGGTATTTTCGGTCTTGGTAATATCACTGACGGTCGAGAAAATATCGGCGTCCTCGAGCTGGGAGATCGAGATCTGATTATCGACTTTTTGTTTTTCGAGCGACTGCACGAAATTATCGAGAACCGAACTGCGCGAGCCCACTTGCGAGCGCGTAAGCACAACCTGGTTCAAGCCGTCGTCTAAATGATCGAGCGTATTCTGCACGGCCTGCTTATCGTTCGTACGCAACGCCGTTTCCAGATCCTTAACTATACTAAATAGATTCACGCCGGCGGGCGGCTCGACCGGCTTCGGCGGCACCTCGGGCTCGGGGCCGCGGAGTCCGAGAATGCTGGCGGGGCCGCGCAGCTCGATCGGATCCATCGTCTTCATCTTCTGCGCGTCGAGTTCTTCGATCGAACGCGCCTGCGGCACGGAAGGCTTAGCCATCCCGTTACGATCGATGCCGTCACCGAGGAACACGCGGCCGCCCGGTACGTTCATCGCGACGAAGGCTTCTTTATCGATGTGGATGTTCATCTCGCCGGGGTCACCGTTGTATTCGCCCTTGAGATTGAAAGGCGCTTGCTGCGTGCTGAACCCGCCGAAGATGAAGCGGTCGCCGAGCTTACGGTTACCGATGTTCACCATTTGACTATAAAGCTGTTCAATTTCAATGGCGACGGCGCGGCGGGAATCTTCGTTGGCGCTGGCGTCGTTACTCTGCCCGATCGCGAGTTCTTTCGCGCGCATGATGACTTCGCTCAATTCGCCGAGCGATTGATCGGTGTATTCTAGAAAAGATTTTGCGTAGTTAAGACTCTTCGAAAACTGTTTGTTGCCTTGCAGATCGATACGGTTGCCGAGCACACGGCTCGCGGCTAAGGGATCATCGGACGGCTTCGTCACGCGCTTCTGGGTGGCCGCTTGATTTTGCAGCTCGGCCATTTGCGTGCGGTTTTTGCCGACGTTGGTCTTCACCTGATCATATTGCATCTTATCCGCGATACGCACTTAAACTTCCCTTACATCCGTTTCAAGTTGAGTACGGTGTCCATCATTTCATCGGCCGTGCGAACCATTCGCGCCGAAGCGTCGAACGCTTTTTGAAACTCGATCATCTTCGTCATCTCTTCGTCGATGCTGACGCCCGAGATGGATTCGCGCAGGTTTTTCAACTGCCCGACGATATCGCCTTGCGATTCGGCTGCCGAGTTCGCCCGCTGCGCTTCGATCCCGATCTTACCGACGAGCGCATTGTAGTGATCGTCGAGCGTCGTCTTGCCGCCGTCGAAAACACCTTTGTATTGCAAACCGGAAAGCACGTTGGCCATGCGGTTATCGCCCGCGGCATCGGGCTGCGCACCCGCGGCGATGCGGCCGACATCGTTGCTGACCGCTTCGCTAAGCTTCATATTTTCGGCGGCGCCGTCGACGCTGTAGTTATCTGCGAAAAACAAATTACCGGTTTGCCCATTACGGTCGTAACCTTGAACGTGCGCCATGTTCACTTCTTCGGTGACCTTCGCGGCAAGTTGATCCATCCCGCCGATAAAATCGTTAACGACCGAGTCACGTACTTCGAGCAATCCACCCAGCTCGCCACCCTTGATCTGCTTCGTAATGTTCACGGGCGTGGAGTGATCCGTAGATTTGTAGAAGATGTCGACGTTGCCTTCGCGCTTGTTATCGCGGCCCGGGGTCGAAGCGGTGACTAAATCGCGCTGCGAATGCCCGCTGACCAAAACGCCCGTGCCCGCGACCGAAATCGCCAGCATACCGTCTTTGCTCTCGGCCGACTTGATGCTCACTTTTTCACCGAGTTGTTTCACCAAAAGGTCACGGCGATCGCGTTCGTCGTTGGCGGGCGTGCCGTTCAATTCGATCGTTTGAATCTTTTGGTTAAGCTGCGCGATTTCGCGCGTCGATTGGTTGATCTCTTCGACTTTTAAGCCGATCCGAAAATCGGCGTCGTTTTGAATCTCTTTGAGCTGTCCATTTACGCGGTTGAAATCTTTCGCGAGGTATTCGGCGGATTCTTTAACTTGCGTACGGGTCGCGAGACTTTCCGGATTGTTCGACAGCTCACGGAACGAGTTGAAGAAGTTGCCGAGCGAATGGTTCAGACCCTTATTCACTTGCTCGTTATAAACTTGCTCCACGCGGCCGAGCATTTCGGATTTTGACGTTTGGTAACCGAGTTGGTTGCCCTCGTGCTCTAATTGTTTTTCTAAATATTCATTGTTGGTGCGATTGACTTGGCTGGCGCGCGCGCCCATGCCGATGCGCAAACGGCCTTCGCCGACCGATTCGTTGGTGACCATGTCGACGCGTTGGCGCGAATAGCCTTCGGTGGATTTGTTGGCAATGTTGTGGGCGGTGGTCTGCAAGGCCGTTTGGCTATTCGCCAAAGACCGCCGGCCGACGTCCATCATGGACCAAATGCGCGACATACTATCTTCCTTCAATCCATCCGTGGATTGAAATCGTTAAACCCGTTCAATGACTGAGGACTACGCTTCCCTGCTTACGAGTTGACCGGAGGCCGTGTGGCCTTCGACTTCACCCTTTTTCTTATACGTGGGCTTTTCGTCCAACGTGCCCTTGATTGCATTCATCGCGCCCGTAATATTCGTCAAAGCGCTTTGCACTAAAATTTCGTTGCCGCGATTGTACTCTTGCACACGGCGGAGCAAAAGTTCGAGGACCGAGTGAATATTGCGAAGTTTATCGGCCGGACCGTCGGGGAGATATTTTGCGATCTCGAGCAAGCGCGGTTGTTCGGCTTTTAGATCTAAAGCCGCGCCGAGCTGAACGGCCGCGGTCACACGCTGCGATTCAAGCGCGCGGATCTTCAGCAGCATGGCTTCTTTTGCTTTATTATTTTCGTTTAAATCATCGAGGTGCGCCGAAATCAAAATGTCTTTTTCTTTGCGGACGACTTCGAGCAAATGGCGATACACCTTGATCTGTTCTTCAAGAACAGACACCAAGGAGATCACCAGGTCATTTGCGGCTTGCGAAATTTCCCCCACTCAAAACCCCTTGTCCGGATTAATCCGGAATCGTCATGTGTTCGTCGACCAAGCGATCGGCGATGGCTTCGGCGTCGACTTTGTAATTGCCTTCGTCGATCATCTTTTGCAAGCGTGCGACTTTCGCTTCGTCAACCGTCATCGGTGAGCTTGCGATCTCTTTCGCCTTCGCCATCATCTGTGCGCGCTCGGAAACGTTAACGTTCGACGAGCCTTTTAAGTTTGCGCTGCTTTTTACTGAGCCGGGCTGAATATCTTTTTTCAACGCCGCCGCGGAGTCGGCTTTGCCTAATTTTCCGGCGTCTAAATTACCCGACGGATTTCCAATTTTATTGTTTGAAACTTTCATCGCCGCTCCTCGTTTATCTCTTCTAAAAGTGTACCATATTGAGACGTTGTCTAGCGCAAATTATCATTCTAAGTTCCGGTCTTTAGTGATGACCGGCAGCGCTTACGCCTATCGCACTATACCCAATCCAATTTCCAGGCCAAGACCGGGCGCTCGCCGTCAAGCGTACCTAACTTTTGCCCCGCAACCACGTCGCTTCCCACGCCCATTTCCGGCAACGAGCCCGGAAACGTCAGTTCCGACTTCACACCCTGACCATGGTCTAGTTTCACGGATGACCAACCCTCGCCTAAAGTCCTGCTTTCGGTGACTTTGCCCGCGTAGGGAGCCTGAGCTTCGTAAGATTCGCCCGACGGATTGGGCACTTCGAAACGATATTCGAGCCCGGCTTGCGGGCCCGGCGGTATCGCTTTCATTTTCATCGAATCGGTTGCGGGAATGCCGATCGGATTTTGTTTCGGCGCGATCGGCATGACGCCTTTTTTTAAATTGAACGAACCTTTATTCGCGGTCTTATTAAATTTATCGCTGATCTGCTGATGAATCATATCGGCGAGGCCGATGCCGCCTTTTTTTGTCCAGCCGTCGACGTACTGCGCGTCGAGCTGCCCTTCGAAAATCTTTTCGCCGAAACTTTGTTTCATCAAACCGCCCTCACGCTGGACGGTCGAACGCATGGCTTTGACCATTTCGCCCAAGAAATAATTCTCGTACATCTTGGCGGCGTCTTTGATCTGGCCATCGACTTTCGCGGCCTTCTCTTCAGGATTTTGTTGAATCGGAAACGTAGAGGTCGGGATCTTCACGGAGGCACATCCTTGTGCGGTCTAATATCCTGCTTCGCAAGCTTGCGAAGCAGTAAAAAGTGAGGGAAGTGAGTCAGAACATTTCGCGCATCCTGCGCTATTTAGAGCAACTCAAGGTCCTTGAAGCCTTCCTGGCCTCTCGACTTGAATTCGGTTATTCAGTCTCCTGCGACAGAAACAATCATACCTTTTTTGAACCGTCCTGGTCCTATAGACTCTAACTCACTACCCCCGCCCCCAGAAAACATCCTGTCACCTGGAGGTTATAAACTTAAATAATACTATAATATTTCTAGATCCCCGTGCAAAGCCCCCGCGGCCTTTATGCTTTGGAGAATCGTGATTAAATCTTTCGGCGTTACCCCGAGCTTATTCATCGCTTTCACGATGTCGCCCACGTTCACCGATTCTTCCATCAACATAAGACGGTCCCCGTCTTTTTTGCCGGCCGCACCCTCGCCGCCGACTTTTACGGCTAAATCCCCGTGGGCGATGGCCACCCTGGAGATCTTTACGCCGTGCCCGATCACAACCGTTCCGGTCTTCTCATTCACTACGACCCGCGCCGGCTGGTCCGGGTTAATATCCAGACTCTCGATCATCGCCAGCAACTCAACCCCTTTGCCTTCAAACGGCGGGGGAGACACCACATCGATCGTGCCCGCATCCAGGGCGTTCGAAAATTTTCCGGCAAGTTCCTTATTTATTACTTTGACGATTCGGGCGGCCGTTGTGAAGTCCGGGTTATGTAACGTGAGCCTAAACATCTTCCGGGACGCAAACTCTTGTCCTATGTCGCGTTCAATCATGGCGCCGTTGGGCAATCGGGCGCCCGTTTCGTGCACGCCCTGGCTAGAAAACCCGACCACCACCGAACCTTGGGCGACGGCATAAACCTGTTGGTCGGCCGCGCGTAACGGTGTTTGCACCAAAGTTCCGCCTTTTAAAGACGAGGCATCGCCGAGCGTACTTACCGTAATGTCTAACTTATTTCCGGATCTGGCGAACGGAGGAAGGTTGGCGGTCACGATAACGGCGGCCACACTTTTCGAAGAAACGTCTTTGCCGTTAACCTTTACGCCCAAACGGTCGAGCATCCGCTCTATCGACTTGTTCGTGAATTCCGATTTGCTGTCACCCGTGCCGTTCAAACCGACGACGACCCCGTAACCGACGAGTTGGTTCGAGCGAACGCCGCGGATGTTCGCGATATCTTTAAGACGCGCGGCTTCGGCGCTGAACGTGAATAGCAACGGCACGGCGAACGCGATCGAGAGCAGACTCAAGCGAATCACATTTCACCTTCTTTGCGGCGGGCACTGACGATATCGAATTTCGGATCCAATAATTTACCGGCGCTGATGCCGTCATCGTTGAAATCTTCGGCGCGTACGATGCCGGTTACGATAATTTTGTATTCGCGGCTGCCGATCATAAGCGGCTGCGAACCTTTCACGCGGTAATTGCCTTCGAGCGTGCGCTCGATGATACGCGTGGGCACGTTCTTGACGTTGAGGTCGGCGTTCTCTTCTTTCGGGGCTTGGCCTTCGGCACCCGCTTTCTTGTCCTTCTTGTCTTTTTTCTTTTCGTCGGCCGCGACTTCTTCGCCGTCTTCACCCGACGCCGGCGTTCTGACCCTGGCCTTCTGGCGCTCTTCGATCTTATTCAAAAGTTTTTTAATGACGCTGACTTTGGATTGGAGCTGATCACGCGGATCGCCCTCGAGGGTTACCGCGAGTGGGTCACCGATCAAACGCACGACATTCTGCGAGAATAAATAAGCGCCTTGGCCTTCCATCACCCACAGCGAGCCGGCTTTCGAATCCAGCGAAGATTCATTGCTGAGCGATTCTTTCGTCGTGCGCTTGTACTGCCGCGCCACGCGGGGCGGAACATCACCGGTGTCGGAAAATTTGGTGAGCGTCGATACGTTCTGGCTCTCCGCCGAAGGATTGCCGTTCAAAAAGTCTTTGAGCTTACGGTTGATGCTGGCGCAACCGATTTGGCTAAAGCTAAAGATCAGCAAAAATCCGATCAGGATAAATTCACGTTTTCTCATCTTAACTCAACCTCTCCCGGCGCGGTAACCATGCCCATGAGGGCGACGTTGGTCTTCGGATGTTTCATATTCAACATATCGCCGACGTAAGCATCGGCCTGAGCCGTTACCGTCATCGAGACTTCCCAGATGCCGTCGCCCGATTTAACGGTGACTTGATCGCCGCGGTGAATTGCTTTTTCTTTTTCGATCATTCCGCGCCAGATGACGTCGCCGGCACGCAGCCCCTGCTTCATCAGTTTACCGGTCATCTCTTCGGCCGTCGGGATTCCGTCCACGGCGTAGGAGGTGTCACGAAATTCCCAGTTGATGTCGCCGGCCTGTAACCGCTCGCTCATGTTGAGCATACGTTTCGCGACGGGCACTTTTTTCTTCGTCAATACGCGCCCGTTAATCCACGCGGGCGCCGATGCGCCGTTTTCTCGTATGATATCGACGGGCACCGAGAAGCTGCCCTTAGGAAGTTCGGCTTTCAATTTCATATTCCAGTCGCGAACGCCCGCGATGCGCGGTAACGACAGGGCCTCGATTTCGAGTTTGCAATCCGGGCACAACGGCTGCCAGGCTTGCAGAAGCTCCGCCTTCACGGTTTCCTCGCTGATCCCGCGCTTCATCGTATCGATGATGACGGACTTCGGGATGATCACGTGCACGCGCGCGGAAGTACGTTCGCGCTCGGCGGCGACCACCGGGCGAATCGCACTTGAGATATTCGCCTCGGCTAATTCCTGGCGTTCACCTTCGGCGGGACCGGTCGAGAGGTTGACCGTGTTTAATTGCTTCATGCCCTCTTCGCTCAAACCTTGCGCGTCTACGATCTGCACGAGCCTAACTTCCGAGTTCGCGGGCACGACGACGTGCGGGCGAACGCGCAACAAGACTTCGGCGTGGGCCGTAAAACTAAGGGAGAATAGCAAAGTCAGCGCGTGTTTCATCATTACCTTAAGTTATTGATCGTCTGTAACATTTGATCGGAGGCTTGGATCATTTTCGAGTTAGTTTCGTAAGCGCGCTGGGTGGTGATCATGCCGACCATTTCGTCGACGATGTTGACGTTACTCGTTTCAAGTTGGCCTTGCGCCAAGCTGCCTAGTCCGTTTTGCCCGGGCTGACCTTGTTGGGGCAGACCACTCGAAGCGGTGGGCGCAAATAAGTTTCCGCCCATGCTCTTGAGGCCGGCGGGATTCACGAAGCCGACAAGTTGGATCTGACCGATGCTCTGCGGCTGCGCCTGATTTTCTAAAAGAATTTGCACTTGGCCCGTACCGGAAATTTCGACGCCGGTCGCGCCGGGCGGAACGGTGATCTCGGGTTGCAGAGCATTGCCGTTCTTATCTTGTAAGCGGCCGTCGGGACCTTTTTTGAAAGCGCCGTCACGCGTGTAGGCAATCTGCCCGCTGGGAGTTTGCACGGGGAAGAAACCTTGACCGCGAATTTCGACGTCGAAAGCGTTGTTCGTAACCTTCGTCGAACCCTGTTCGAAATCTTTGGTCACCGCCGAAGTCTTTACGCCCAAGCCGACCTGCACGCCCGTCGGGCTGACCGAATTCGCACCGGTTGCGGCACCGGGTTCGATCTGCGTTTGGTACATGAGGTCTTCGAATTCGGCGCGCGATTTTTTGAAACCATCGGTCGAGACGTTGGCAATGTTGTTGGCCTGAACGTCCATGTTCGTTTGTTGAGCTTTCATTCCCGTAGCGGCGGTGTTGAGTGAGCGTAACATCTATTAAACCTTCCCGACCGTATTGATCAGTTTGTCATCCATTTGGTCATGCGCCTGAATCGCTTTTTGCGTCGCTTCGAAAACACGGTTGGCCGAAATCATTTCGGTCATTTCTTCGACCACGTTTACGTTCGAGGTTTCGATGTAACCTTGGTGAAAGCGGGCTTCGCGGGCGCTCACGGGCACCGATGTCGAATTTGCTTTTAGCGTGTAGTTTGAACCGCCGACTTTTTGTAAATCATCGGGATTTTGGAATTCGACCAATGCGAGTTTACCTAAGTTATTACCGCCGTCGAAAACTTCACCCGTTTGCGAAATCGTTAAGTTACGACCGGTAAGCTGGACCGCACGTTGCGCCGGATCACCCTGGCCTTCGCGCAATACCGGGTAACCTTCTTTAGTCACGAGACGACCGGTGTTATCTATTTGTAGAGCACCGTTGCGGGTCCAGCGGACGCCGTCGGGGGTGCCCACTTCTAAAAAACCTTTGCCGTCGATCGCTAAGTCCATCGGCGAACCGGTCGACTTGATGCCGCCCTGTTCAAAACTAGTGAACGTTCCCGACGGATTGACGTAGGAGGTGTCGCCGCCTTGGTTATCGTAAAAGCTTTCGATCGAGGCCGTAACGCGCGGGACTTTCATCGAATCATCCGGTTTTTCGTAAGCCGACAAATATTCGCTGAAGACTTGGCGGTCTTTTTTGAAGGCGGTCGTGTTCACGTTCGCGAGATTGTTCGCGATGGTGTCGAGCTTCGACGTTTGCGCCATCGCGCCGCTTACAGCCGAATAAATACCTTTTGAACTCACGTCGTCTCCCTTTTTAATCCGGAATCTAACAAGAGTTTGAGCAATGCTTATGCCACCACAAACTAGCCGCGATTGAAGTCGGGGAATGCTCAAGCAAAATAATTTTAATGCCGAAACGCCGTGTCGACGCACGACAAAGGTCGCAAAACTACCGCGCTAGTCCCGCCAACATTTTGTCGCAGAAAAATATATTTATGACAGTTGGACTCGACCGCGCGGCCGGACATCCACTATGATGAACATACATGAACATGAATGTACGCGTCGTCACAGGCGCACTAAGCTTGTCGCTTTTATTCTCAATGCCCGTGCATTCGGCTACGCCTTCAAAGGTCGGCACGAGCGTCGGCTCCGCGGTCTCGTTCACGCCGGTCGACGCCAGCCCGAACTTCGATATCCCCGTCACCTATAATACTAAAGTGAAATGGTGGATTAATTATTTCCAAACGAGCGGCAGCAAATGGTTCCGCACTTGGCTCGAGCGCTCGAACGCTTATCTGCCTTTGATGCAAAAGATGTTGGCCGACAAAGGTATGCCGCAAGATCTCGCTTACGTCGCCATGATCGAGAGCGGATTTTCCGCCGGCGCGACTTCGACCGCGGCGGCCGTCGGCTACTGGCAGTTCATTACCCCGACCGCGAATCGCTACGGCCTGCAGACGACTTGGTGGCTTGACGAGCGACGCGATTTTACGAAAAGCACGACGGCGGCGGCCCGCTACCTCGGCGATCTCTTCAAACAGTTCGGTTCATGGTACCTGACCGCCGCCGCTTACAATATGGGCGAGGGCCGAACGCAGAAATTAGTGAATCGCTACCACTCCAAAAACTACTGGATCTTGTCTAAGCGTCCCGAGTTCCCCGACGAAACGCGCCAGTATATTCCTAAACTTCTGGCGGCCATGCTTATCGCGAAGGCCCCGAAGCTGTACGGCTTCAACGGGTTAAACTTGAAAGCTCCCTACCGCTATGACTACATGAACGTTCCCGGCGGCACGGATCTGATCAACCTCGCGCAATTCACGGGTTCGAGTTCGGCCGATCTCATGAAACTGAATCCCGAACTCGTTAAAGGTTTCGTGCCCACGACCGTAAAGACGCACCGGATTCGGATTCCGAAGGGCATGAACACCAAAGTGTCCGATTTCATCCGCGCCCAGCTTTGATAGATTGAGTCTTCGCGCATTCGGCGGTATTTTTACCGCATGTCCCAAGCCGCCGCCCACACCACGTCGATGACCATAGTGCAAAAATACGGCGGCGCTTGCCTCGCGACGCCCGAAAAAGTGCGTGCCGTCGCAAAGTCTTTAGCCGAATTACATTCGAGCGGCCACAAGGTCGTTGTCATCGTCTCGGCGATGGGCAAGACCACGGATGAACTGGTCAAGCTTGCCTACCAAATCAGCCCGCATCCCAACCGCCGCGAATTAGATATGCTCCTTACCACCGGTGAACGTATCTCGATGGCGTTGATGAGCATGGCGTTGTCGGATTTAGGGATCCCGGCGATCAGCTTCACCGGTTCGCAAGCCGGTGTCCTCACCGACGATTCACACTCGAGCGCGCGTATCGTCGACGTGCGACCCATCCGTGTGCGTGAAGAGCTCGAACGTAACCGCGTGGTCGTGCTCGCGGGTTTTCAAGGCGTGAACCCATTGACGAAAGAAATCACCACGCTCGGCCGCGGCGGCTCGGACACCACGGCCGTGGCGATGGCGGCGGCACTCAAGGCCGCCCGTTGCGAGATCATCAAAGAAGTCGACGGCGTTTGCACGGCCGATCCCCGTTTAGTCGTCGCTTCACGGCCTTTGCGCAAATTGGATTTAGCCTCGCTCGGTGAAATGTGTTTCTGGGGCGCCAAAGTTTTACATTTCCGCTCGGTCGAACTCGCGCGCAGCCAAAATGTTCCTTTAAGCATAAAGATGTGGGGTCAAACTTCGGAGGCCACGCAAATCACGAATGAGGTCAGCGGTATGGAAATCGGAAAAGTTTTGTCGGTTAATTCCCACGGGCGAATCGAACATATCGAAATCGAGGCGCCTAACCTCAATCAGGGCTTCGAAAAGTTGTCGCTGCATTTAAAAGCAAACGGTTTAGCTTGGCCGCAATTGCTCGCCTCGGCCCAAGACGGTGACCGCTGCCGCATCATGCTTACTTCCGATGAAGAAAGTTTAGAAACCCTGATCCGTACGGTCGAAAAGAGCAAAGGCATGCGCAAACTCCGCGCGACTTTAAGTTCCGTGAGCATCACTTGCTTCGGTGGCGTCAGCTCCGATCTTCCGCACCGCGCGCTGCAAATTCTTTCTTCGCAAAACATTCCGGCTGACAAATATATTTTGTCCCCGCATTCGGTCACGCTGGTCGTGCAACCGGAGCAACGCGAAGCCTCCGTGCGCGCCTTGCACGCGTTGATTTAGGAAGGACGTTCACGTTGCGCTTCTTATTCGCCTTTCTCTTTATCGCCGCGGCTCCGTCTTTCGCCGAGGGACCGTTGTCCTACGTGAAAACTCCGACGGGCTACCTGATGGTGCTTCGCCAGGGTGAAAATGTATTACGTAAACTCGAAGAGTTCGCCGCTAAGGAGAATCCTCCGAGCGCGAGCTTCACCGGCATGGGCTTCGTGAGCGTCAAATTCGGCTTCTACAATTTTAAAAATAAAAAGTTCGAACCCCGCGAGTTCAAGGCGGTTGAGCTCGCAAGTTTGAACGGCAGCGTTGCGTGGCAAGACGGCAAGCCTTCGATCCACGCGCACGGCGTAGTGGCCGGCAAGGACTTCAAGGCTTACGGCGGTCATATCCTCGATATGGAAGTCGGCACCGGCTCGGCCGAGATTACGATCTTGGTCCATGATAAGAAACTCGAGCGCAAGATTGACGAGACGATCGGCGCGAACGTTTTGCAACTCGGCAAATAATCAGCAACGCATCCGAAACTTATCCGAAACTCATCCCTGACTCAAAACTGTCCCCTTCCCAATTTGTGTGCCGGCGCTTCCCCTGCTGCAATTAAGAAAAACATTCCGGGGGGAATCATATGGGGATCACACGTCGACGACTGTTGAAGATGGGCGTAATCGGCACCGGCGCGATCGTGGCCGGCGGCCCGGCCAAGCCAGCGAACGCCGCGCGTGTCCGGCGTGCGACACCTTCTATTCTCCAGGGCGCTACGGACGATAGCAAAACGCAGTTCTCGGTCGTCCACCGCTCGGACAAAGAATATATATTCCAAGCCCGTGATGCCTTCGGCAACGTTCACGCTCCCGCCCGCGTCCAGAAAATTGAAATGGCCGGACAAGTCTCCTCCATAACCAAGGTGTTTTTTCGAGCGCTCGATTTACGGACGTCTTACACGCTCACGCTCTTCGACGCCCTCACCGGAGCGGTGGCGGACAGCCGAGAATTTGGATTGCTCGATGTACGGAAACCGGACCTCCGCTTCGCGGTCTGCTCCTGCATGGATGAGTTCCGGCATTCGGCGGACATCTGGCAAGATCTGGTCGCCCGGGCGCCGGACGTCATTCTCTTTGCGGGCGATAGCGTGTACTGCGATTACGGATCGGACGAAGACACCGGCGAAGCGCACCTGTGGCGCCGGTTCGCCGAGTCGCGCACGACGCTTGAGATTTACTACAGCAAAAAACTGATTCCGATCCTCGCGACCTGGGACGATCACGATTTCGGCTTAAACGATGCGGGCCTCGGCTACCCCTTCATCGCCGAATCACAACGAAACTTCCTTAATTTTTACGCGATGGATCCGGAGTTTTGCTCGGTGCTCGAACGTGGGCCGGGCGTCAGCAGCGTCATCCGTTTCAACGGTCAGCAGTTTCTCATGATGGACGACCGCAGCTTTCGGGTCGCCGGGTTTTCGCGCGCTCGTTACGCGCACTGGGGGCGCGAACAAGAAGAGTGGATGTTCAAACACGTTGCCGAATTTGACGGGCTCTCTTGGATCGTCAACGGTTCGCAAGTTTTCCCACAGCTCATGTTCAAAGAATCTTTTTCCGGCGATCACCCGACGCAGTTCGAAGCTTTTAAAACTTCGGTCCGCGGGCTTGGCCGCAAGATCGCGCTCGTCTCAGGCGATGTCCACTATAGCGAAATCTCTCGCATCGAACCGGAGGCTTTCGGATTTGAAACTTTCGAGCTCACCTCAAGTTCCATGCACAGCGATAAACTGCCGGGTCTGCCCGGTTTGTCTAATCACCGGCGGCGCATCGCCTCGACGGGTGAACGCAATTATCTGCTCGTCAACTGCCGCCCGCATGGACAAGGCGGTCAAATGCGCGTCGACAGCCGTTCGGCCGGCGGACGCGTGAATTTCAGTTTGGATTTGCGGATTTGAGAAACGGAGAAGCTTAATCGATCGGCTTGAATGAACGCACGCAGGTCAACGGAACTTCGATATTGATTTCGGGCGCTTCTTGTTCAAGCCACTTGCCGAAGTCACGCACGATCACCAACTTTGCCGAGGTGATGTTGCCCTTATCGAAGGCCACCAAGATTTTGGATTCGCCGCGACTGCGGTAGTACGTCCAATTTTCTTGCTGAACCGGCGGGTACGAACGCAGCTCAAGCTCGGAAGCGTTGCTTCTTTGAATGATGAAGTCTTGGTAGTCCGCGAAACTATCGTTCATCCGACTTTCTTTTTCGTATTTGTAATCGGACTTGTAGCCCTCGGGGGTCAAAACCGCTTTACGGAGATCAACGAGGTTCCAACTGAAAAAACCTTCTTCAGCACCGTACTCCCGTTTTCCTTCAAGTACGCTGTTACGAATAGTTTCGAGTTTGAAGGAATGATCGTAACTCCGTGGAGCGAAAACGGTGATGTAACCGGAACTGAAACGATGCCGGGGCGTCGAGCATGCAGTCCCCGGGTCGGCGTTTACGCCACAACTGGATTGAACGTTCGAGGGAACGGCGGCGCGTCCCGACGGACGATTGAAAACATAGGCACGTGTTTTTTCCCGCAGCCATTCTTGTTTTTGGCGTTCGACTTCTTCGGGAGTGTCCTCGGATTTTAGGGTCCTGTCCAAACCGGAGCCCGCCATTTGTGCTTCCATAGGTGGGTAACTTTCGACCGGCAATGGGCTTGCGGGCAGGCATTCCATATTGTCGCTATCTAAAGCGACGATGACCGAACGCGCGAACTTACGGGCTTCGGTCGAATCCGTTTCTTTAGTAAGGCCGAGACCCATCAAGTGCGAAGCTTCGTGCACCAGTTTGAGCTTAACCTCTTCGAGAGTGGCGTAGAAATCCTGTTTGGGCCGCGTGTTCACTTCGAAATGTGAATACGCATCCATGAATAATTTTGTGGCGGTGATGTACGCTTTGCCTTCGGTGGTTTTGCCGTAATTAAACATTAAGCGCTGACCGTATCGGCTGATCTCGGGAACCTTATTTAATTCACCGGTCTTTGCGACAGGCTCCACGTCACGGATGACTTGCGCGAGTTTCTCTTGCGTCCATCCTGCCGGAAGGTTTTTATAAATTTCTGGCGAAGAGTTTGAGATTTGCTGCGAAAGATCGTCGGCGGCCCAGCGCAAAATTTTGAGTGAACTCTCGTCACCGAAGCTTCCGCCGCCACTGCTCGAACCGTCGTCCTGATTCTTAACCGTCTGCGATCCGTTGGCCGCGCCCGGGCCGTGCGACGACGAACACGCCACCGTGAGGTTGAAAACGGCGATGAGCCACAGGGCTTGGGTCCAGGTCTTGAGTTTCATAGGTACCTTTTGATTTACAATTAACGTGCCGTTCCCGGCACTTACTGCGTCGTTTATAGGTGTAGTGATTCGGCGTTCAAGCCGATAGATTATTTAATTTAAGTTGATGCTATAATTTAAGCTCCACTTAATGAACTGAGGTAAGTGCACGATATGAAGGGCAAAAACTACATTTACGATTACCGTGATTACCGCGCCTTCTTGGTCGATGCCCTCGGCGGCAAGAATAAGCGAACGGGTCAGCGTGGTGCCCTTGCTCGTCACCTAGGCTGTCAAACGGCCTACCTCTCCCAAGTCTTAAGTGGCACCGCCAACTTCAGTTTGGAACAAGCTTACCGCGTAAACCAGTTCTTCGCGCACGATCCTCAGGCGGCCGAATACTTCCTGCTGCTCGTCCAAAAAGATCGCGCCGGCATCCACGAACTCAAGGATTACTTTCAAAGCAAGCTGAACGAAATCTCCACGAAGCGCACCGACATCAAAACTCGCGTCGTAAAGAATAAATCCATTTCCGAACAAGATCAGGCTTTTTACTATAGCCATTGGTACATCAGCGCCGTTCATATCGCTTTGTCGATCCCGCAATTGCAAACCGCCGCGGCCCTAGCCAGACACTTCCACTTGGAAGACGGCATCGTCCGCGAAACTTTAGACTTTCTCACAGGTAACGGCCTCGCCGTCTTTAGCGGAAGCAAATACGCCATCGGCCCGAGCCACATTCACCTGCCCAAAGATTCAAAGTTCATCAAGCAGTTACATTCCAATTGGCGGATGCAGGCGATTCATTCGTTAGAAAAACGCCGCGAGGAAGATCTGCACTACTCGGTCACTTACTCGCTCTCGAAAGAAGACGTGGCCAAAATCCGAAAACAAATTTTAGACGTCATCGAACAAAACATGGAAGTCGTGCGGCCGTCGAAGGAAGAAGTCCTCTACTGCCACACGATCGATTTCTTTGAAGTGAAAAGTTAGTTTCGAAATAAAGTTGGTGTCGTGTCTACCGCCTGATGAAGTAGACATCTTCCATTTTCAAACTCGTGTCCTTCTCACTTTCGGCGATCCAATCTTTTTTGGATTGCAGTAGGTTCGGCATTTGCGGGTGGATCCAGACTTTTTGCAGACCGTTCATAGGCATCGGCAGCAAAAATGTTCCGTCCCAATTGATTTCGAATTGGTGAACCACGCCCCCACAAACCAATTTCTTACCGTCGACGCCGTCGGAAGCGTCCAACCGGCGGCAGGCGAAATGCCATTCGAACTTGTTGGGTTCAATCTTACGAATAAGAAAAGCGTAAGTCGCGTTCACAAAGTAGACGCCCTCTACGTTATTGTTCACAAACTCCTGCTGGGTTTCGGCAATCGCGAAGGGCGACGCTCCCAACATAAGGGAAAGAAGAAAGATCTTAAGCACAGAGACTCCTCGGGGCATGCGTGCACGCCCCTTCGTTAAAAGTTATTTCCTGTTCGAATTATTTCCTGCGGAGAAAGCGTAAGAATTTTGCGCGCACCCGGGCGGCTTTTTCCATCGGTTTGACGGACCCGATGCACTTGCCCGAATAAACATACTGGTTGAAAAATAATTGAACGGCCGAAGCTTGCCCGTTATCCTTCAGCGCTTGCAGTTGATTAGAAGCCTCTTGGGCATCCGTTGCCTGATCTGGATTCGGAAACTGCTGTAACTCGTCCGCGCGACTTTCATCGCACGTGTAAATATTAATTGAGTCGTTTTCGAAGCGGTCGTACACGATGCCAGAAATGATCACGTGATCGTGCGGATCAAGCGTAGTACGGTCGCGCTTCAGTTCATCCGGCAACACCATTCGCGTTACCCAACCGATCATCGAACCATCGCACTTTGTGATGAGAATCGGATCACCGCCCGGCTTCGTCAGTCGCACTTCCATGCGCGAATCGCATTTTTCGTCTTCGGTTACCGCGTAGAGATAACCGGTTTCGGGGGTAAGCCCGAACTGCGTGGCGGGTAAACGCTCGGCGTGCGCTTGCAGGCCGGCGATTGTGAGAAGCGAAATCATAATATAATTTTTCATAAATTAATCCTTATCCGTTTTTTAAAAGTTTAATTTTTGTCATCCGCTAAAACTTCAACCCCGCCGATGCATTTGCCCGAAAAGACAAATTCATTGTAGAAGAGCTGCAAACGCACCGACCGGCCTTCGGCCGCCAATCGCTTCAACTTCTGGTACATCTTGCGCGCTCGTTTGTTCGGCGCGACTTCAGGGTGACCGGCCAATTCGTCCGCGCGGCTGCTTCCGCAAGTGTAGATATTGATGTGATTAATAAATCTAAACTCGTATTCGCCCGTCGTGATCTCTAGGTCTGCGTAGAGGTTCGACGGCGTGATGTCGGTAAGCTCTTCGGGCTTTACGATACGGGTCACCCACCCGATCTTTGAACCATCACATTTGGTGATAATGTCTTTCTCAACGCTCGAGCGGTCACTGAGCAAAACGTCCGTTTGCGGATCGCAAACTTCGTCTCGCGTTACCGCTTCGAGGTAACCCGTTTCGGGAGTCAGCCCGAACATTACGGCGGGTAATCGTTCTGCGTGCGCTTGAATACTGCCGATCAAAATCAATGAACCAATAATTGTCTTCAACATAAATACCTTCCTGGTAGTGAAGTTCATCAGCGAACTTCTTGAACGGAAGATACTCTCACTAAACAAAACCCGATAGATTAAGTTAATTAACTAATTAAGTTAGATTTAACATTTACTTAAATTAAAAGTAGAAAGTCTAGGGGAATTGGGGACTTAGGCTTCGTTACGGACGGCCGCGCCGATGACTTCGATGTCGGCCTCGGGCGGGAAATCGCCGAGAGAATGGCTGATGTAATGATAGAGAACTTTGCCGCTGCGGCTGACCGCGAGGACTCCGCCCAATTGCCAATGGGTTCCGGCTTCTTTCGTGTACGCGGCTTGCTTGAAACCTTTGAGCGCAAGTTTTGCGGCGTTGATCACGGATTGCAGCTGAACGACGCGAAAAAAACCACGCTTGAAGCCCGCGGCGTAAAATGTCTGGAGCGTCGGATCCGTCAATACGACGGCGGGGTTCAACGAAAGTTCTTTACGGAAATACTCGACGTACGCGGGGCTGCCGTTGCCGATGAATACGAGCTTAGCCCCGGATTTCTCGTACTGCTCGCGGCCCGCCCAAACTTGCTGAGCGTGGGCCCGGCAAGCGATGCACGCAAAGTGTCTTAAGAAAACTAAGATCACGTTTTGATTCGTCCAAAGGTGACCGACCTTCAACGAAGCGCCCGTCGCATCCTGAACGGAACAGTTTGCGAGATTAACGATGTTGATCGAATTCAATTCGTCCAAAAGTTTTTTACTTCTTTTCCAAGCAAATGCTGATTCCCCCACCGAACGCGATGGCTTGATCCGGCTTCGGTAAAGCGATTTGACTAGGGAAACGGGCTTCGCAATTTTCGTAGGTCATTAAATAAACGGGCCCGCGCAGTTTCTCGCCGGTGCAGGGATTTGTTTCGCCCACGGTCCAGCGGTAATCGTCGGTGGATGACGTGATACGTAAGGGGCAGGTTTCGCCGTTGAATTTAAATTTACCTTTTAAAAACGAAACGCTTTTACCCGCCACGCCCTCGGCGTCTTCGGGAGACCACGCGCTTTCTTCGCCTATAATTTTGTAGGATTTCACTTTCCAGTTGGTGCCTTCGATCCCTTTGGCGAAAACGGCTTGCGTGAGGAACAATAGAATAAATATAGCGGGCATATGGACTCCTTGAACAACTATCGTGAAGGGCTTCTTTCGATTGGGCAAGCACTTGCTCAGTTGACACCCGGTCCTTAGCTCTGTTCAACTCCGCCCCGATGAACCGGCTCATATTTCTTCTTATTCTTGTTTGGCAAATTCACCCCGCCTCGGCGCTTGAACTCCAAGGCTTTGTAACCAACGACTGCCGCCAGCACATCGGCGTAATCGTCCACGCCTCGGGCAATACGGTCGAGACGATGGACCTCGATGGACGCTTCCAATCGTTCACGACGGATTCGATCGATGCCGTCTACGTTTTCAACCTGATCACCAATCCGTTCAGTAAATTAAATATAGATCCGTCCGCGCTCAAACGTTTGAAACGCATCTACGTCAACGAGGATGACCCGTCCGGGACCCTCGCGTTCCCCGTCCGCTTTATCGAGGACCTGATTCTTTTTTATTCGCTCGAAGGCAAAAGCCATGTCTACCGGATGGCGGACATCTATAAAATCCGGCCGGCCCCCGAATCCGCGCTCGGTGAACACGCAAGCCAAGGCCGGAATCCCGGATTCGAATTTTCGGACCAGGCGGCCAAGTGTCCGGCGCCCGCGAAGTCCGGCGTCCGGATGATCAAACCAACCCGGGTGCTGGCCGATAAAATCAGCATCGCGGAGTTCTTAGGTAGTTTCGAACAGGGCTACGACCGGCTCGAAAGTTTTCAGGAGCGCACCTACCTTTACGCCAAGCCCTTTTTATTCGAGCCGAACAATCGCCTGGGCCTGATCTTTACGGGCAAGCGTGAGGAAGTGAGCGAACTCGAATTGCCCGTCTACTTCCAATGGTCGACCGGTGAGCCGTACCGCTTCCAAAGTTTCAACGTTGTTGGGCAAAGGGCGCACGAATTCACGCCGAACACCGAGCCGGTCTTAAGCCTTCGCACCGACGTTAAGTCACATGCGTTTCATGCGCTATTCATCGGCAATGCTCTGGCCCTATCGGCGGGCAGTTCGGCCTTCTCGACCAACGAAGATTCGAAGCTCGACAAAAAAGATCTCACCGTCCAATCGACCTTTAATTACATGGCGCTCATGGGCGGCGACTATGGGCCCTACTCGCTTTCGGGCGGGTTTTACTTCCCTACGTTCGCGGTCAAAGTCGGCGATGAGATGCGCGAGATCCTCGGCAGCAAAGCCAGCTACGCCGTCCGCTTCATGTACACCAAACGCAATTTACGTGCGCGCGCCATCGGTTCCTTGACCGAATACCAAAGTGGGCAAGTTAAAGAGGATCAGGTCATCAGCAAATCACCGATCCAGAGCGGACCCACTCCTAAAACTTTCGAATTCGACGCGCTTTTCCTGCGCGCGGGTTTGGATTACAGTTTCTCACCGCAGTTTAGTGCCTCGCTCGACGGGATCTACCTCGCCGGGAATTACCGCGAAACGAAAGACTTTAACGCGCCCGCCGGGCTGCTGGCCTCCGACATTAAATTCACGAAGTGGACGACGCAGATGATGCTGCGCCAATCGTTCGGGCGTTACGTCGCGCTCTCGGCCTACGTCAACTTAGTGCAAAGCAATTACGAATCGAATTTCTTAGGTAAAGATCTGGACCGCCAACGACAGGGGCTGCGTTACTTTGGCTCGCTCGAATTTATTTTTTAAAATTATCGCCGTAAGTTTATTCTTGTTTTCGGCCGGTCGAGCCGGCGCGGTGAACTTGCATTCACTTTACACCGCCTCTTGCCAGCGCGAGGTCGGAATCATCCTGAACGTCAGTTCGCAGCAGGTCTTCTTGCTCAACTTGCAAGGTACGATCGTGACCTTGCCGCGATACGAGATCATTTATTTCGCGACCTACCCGCTCGATATCGTGCCGATGGGTAAGGTGAGTAATCCCGAGCTGGTCCCGATCATCGAGATTAAAACGTGGCGACAAAATCAGTTGCAGCCTTTGGTGCGCGGCTGGCCGGTGGACTTCAGCCAAGATAAAATTTCTTTCTTGAGTCTGCGCGGTTCCGAGGTTGTCATCGATCGCTCGAGCATCTGGGGCGTCGAGAGTGACCGCAGCGCCAAAGCGCAGGAGTTCAGTGCGCGTCCCAGCAACAGCTACGACTTTGTGCATCCGTACGCGTTCGCCGATTGCCCCGTCGCGAAGACCGACGGCAATCGCCCGGTTAAAGTTTTCCCGCAGCAATTGCTTTCGGATCCCGTCGCCATCAAACGCGAATTCGACCGCTTGGTGCAAGGCCACGAAGTCGTCCGCAAATACGAAAGTGATCAGCAGTTTTACCCCGTCCCGGAAGTTTACGGCAATGCCACTTCGCTAGGTCTTTGGACCTCGGCCGGCAGCCGTTACGGCGCGAGCGGTAACCGCAAGAACAACTTCACGCCGCTTTTAACCAATGATTTCAGTTCCGGTCCTTTCGGCTTCCAAAGCCACTTCGAAACCGGAAGCGGCCCCATGCTCTTCTCATTGCATGAAGAAGCGCAGACCCAAGTGTACTATCGCATGAAGGCCGATTACTTTCACTTCTCGGCGATGCTCGATCCGAATTTGATTTTGGTGGGCAAGCGCTACAAGTGGCTCGCGCCCGACCTCGACGGCCAAGATGCCCGCGCCAATGATTCGGCCTTTCTTGAATTTGGTTTTGATTACGGCGCGCTGGCGTTGGAGCTCGGTATCGGTGGCGCAACGAACGCCGCGGGCCGCGACGGGGATCTGTTCGCGATGAAGACCATCAATCTTCCTCGCTTCGGTTTTCGCTACCAAAAACCAAATTGGAATTTGCACGTGTTCGCCGGTTCGGGCAGCAAGGACGATTCTTCGCTCGAATTGCTCCGCGCAAATTTTGAATTCAATAACGGCAAGGATCAGCGCTACGTCGTGAGCCTCATCAAACGCGACATCAAGATTGACAGCGCCTCGGGGCCGGAAACAAACTACGCACGTGTCCGCGTGAATAGCGAAGCCCAGACGGCCGCGGCCTACGCCTATTTCCGCTACCGCACGCGCTACTGGTTCGGCGTGAGCGGCTCCGCCGAGAGCAACGAAATCACGGCGACCAACGGTCAAAGCAAAAAGCACATCTACCCAAAGGGCGGCGTCTTTCTTTCCCTCGGATTCTAATCGGCTACGGACGACAGGTTACTCAGCGCGAATGCCGGTGACTTCAAGCTGGTGGGTCCGGCGAAAACTAAAAATGATCGATTTAGCCAAACCGGCGCTATTTTTCCGGGAAACTTCCAGAGTTTGCTGCGTGCAAAGTTGAGCGTTCATGGCACCGATGATTTGTTCGCCGATATCCAGGTCGACCAAAGCAAGGTGAGGGCTCGAAAACGTGCCGCAGCTCATTCCCGAAGATCCGTCGGGTGTTTTGAAATTCAAAACTAAGCCGTAAGAACCCTTACCGACCCTCAACGTGTTCGGTTGAATTTCCATTTTGATTTCGGTCGCCGTCGCGGCCGATCCCACCACGAGGACAATCGGCAAAAAAATTTTTGCAACCGATGAGAGGTGAAGCATATTACCATCCTAGTATTCGAAGGCTCATCATCGAGCCTGAACCGCAAGATACAGAGTGCGCATCCCAACCGATAGATTAACTTAATTAAATTGATAAATTAGATTTAAGAGTTACTTAAGTTAAGAAGCCTGACCTGAGGAAGATCGAAGACTTACCCGCGCCGGCGCGGGTAAAAAGCGGGCTTTGCTTTTACCGCTCTCTGCCGATTATCGGACTGGAAGCGCAGGCAATGCAGATTCCGTGATTCGGAATTTAGCTCTAACAAGTTCAACAGGCGTTAAATAATCAAATGTGCCTTTATCTAGCGAACTTTTCATCTGATCGTAAGCGGTCGCGACCTCCGCGGTCGAAACTCTAGCAAGAATTGCGACCTTGGCGAGCTCTTTGGCTACATAGAAATTGGAACTTTTTGATTTCCTAAGAAGCTCGGAAATTTCTCCGTAAACGTCCGCTACCTGCCATGATGAGGCACCGGTGATCAAGGCCGTTTTTGTTAGGTCGGTTTTCGTTATGTAGTCCAAATCTTTGAGCGATAAACTAATCTGTTCGTACATCATCGAAGCCTTTTCAACGGACACGCCGGCGATCGTCAACGCGCTTGCGAGTTCGCGACGCGTGTACGAACTGTAACCGCGTTCTTCAAAGTACTTCATTACCTGAGGGTATGTAGAGGCGTCTTGAGCATGAGCCGAAAACGAGGCCACAAAAATGGAATTGAGAATGAGAAATTTGATGTTCATGGGAACTCACTTTGCTGAAGCGTCACTACCCGACCGCTTGAAAATATTCAAGCCATTTTAGAAAAGATGAAAATGGAAGCAGGATCACGGATAGGCTCAACCCCTCTTTCGCCCCTATGCGTACTATGTCCAAAATCGGACATAGTACGCATAGGGCTTGAAACACGCCGGCACCGGCGCAGGCACCCGCACCCGCGCAGGTCGCGCCGGGGCGGGCAAAAAAAAGCCCCGCTTGTGGCAGGGCTTTTCGAAACTCTTGAATAGATTTTGGCGAACTACTTGCGCGTAGGCGTTTTCGCCGGGATTTTCGCGGCGGCGCTAGGCTTGGCGTCGGCCGAGCGGGCTTCCGCTTTTTCCGAGACCTTGTCAGAACCTTTGTCCGCAGACGCGGCCGACTTTTCGGCTTTGTCTGATTTTTGCTCGGCGACTTTACCGACGAGGCCGGCAACGGCTTCGGACTTTTGCGCTTCGCTCTTCGGACCGATATTGTAGGCTTCTAAGATTTGCTTGCGCAAAGTCTTCATCAATTCAGGGTTCTCACGCAGGAAGTTTTTGGCGGCATCGCGGCCTTGACCCATGCGCTCGCCCTTAATCGAAAACCAGCTGCCCGACTTGTCGATCATCTCTTTTTTCACGCCGATGTCGAGAACGTCGCCTTCGGCGCTGATCCCTTCACCATACATGAGATCGAATTCGACCTTCGCGAACGGGGGCGCCATTTTGTTCTTCACGACTTTGACGGCCGTGCGGTTACCCACGATCTCTTCACCGTTTTGGATGGCGCCGATACGGCGGACGTCCAAGCGGACCG